>CAUZVF010000034.1:0-13351 GCA_963582955.1 Planctomycetota bacterium | reverse complement strand
ACTGTTGCAACTTTACCATCGTCCATCACTGTGGAATCTCAACGTGCTTTCCACATTGGCGATAACGAAAGGGCTGAATTAGCCGGCGTATCATCCAACAAACAAAGACGCTCAACACAGAGAGACCGCTGAAAACAAATTCGATTGTCAATGGCAAGCGGAAGGGTATTTACGAATGAAAAACTTAGCTGGAAAACTGGCGTTAGTGACCGGTGCCGGGCACGGTCTGGGACAGCAATTGTGCCGCGATCTCGCGGCTGCGGGAGCGCAAGTTCTCGTAACCGACCGCGACTTAGACCGAGTTGCCGAGACTCTGGAATTGATCCACAACGACGGATTCGCGGCCAGCGGCTATTCGATGGATGTCACGGATCTGAATGAAATCACACTCACCAAGAACCGGATTCATGCCGAACACGGTCCGATTGACGTGTTGGTGAACAATGCCGGCGTGGTCTTTGGCGGCAATTTCCTGGATGTTCCCATGGAACGTCACTTGGCAACCTACCAAATCAACACGATTGGGCCGGTGGCCGTGACACATGCGTTCTTACCCGATTTGATCGAAAAGTCCGACGCCCACTTGGTCAACATATCCAGTGCGTCCGCGTTGATTCCATTGGCGTTTGGATCAACTTATGCATCCAGCAAATGGGCTGTGCTGGGTTTCACACGCTCGATTCGAGAAGAACTCAGGGCGACCGGCAACCGTCACGTCATGACCACGGCTGTCTGTCCCAGTTACATCAACACCGGAATGTTTGAAGGCGTGAAGACACCTTTCCTTTGTGGGCGGCTAACTCCCGAGAAAATTTCGAATCTCGTGATGAAGGCGATCAAAAAAAACACGGCAACCGTACTGGCCCCCTGGCTGGTCAAGTTGATTCCGTTAGGCAAGGGCACGTTGCCGCGTTTCATGTTTCGCGCATTATTGCGTTTCTTGGGAGTTAGCACGGGCATGGTCAGTTGGTGCGGACACGAAACAGACGAACAAAAAACACAGAAAAAGAAGCCACAGCGTGCTCTCGAATGGGCTCGCAAAGTGGCTTCGTTGTAAACATCTTAGTGCTGTCGCAACGGAGAGGAGTTGTTACTAACGGAGTTGCAGAACTGATTTGAGCGCACGCAAAGCGTGTTTGTTCTGAACGATAAATCGGACTTTCGGCGACGATCAGTGGTTTCGGCGGTCAGATCAATCAACCAACGGTTGCGCATGGATGCTCACAGCGCAAGAAAGCGAGGTCAGTTGTCATGGCCGTTCAGAGTCCACTGAAATCCAACACTGTTTCTATCGTTTTCCGAAATGCCGCCGCAATCATCGTGGCGGCGGTCGCGATCGGGTTCCTGTTTGCCAACTCCGGCGGGGACACTCGTCCGCTTGCGGTGCGAAACTACCACGCAAAGCAATCGCAGGCCGTCACGCATCCGTCGACAAATGCCGATCACGGCAGTGCCCGAAATTCGCAACGCGGCATCGGCGGTGAGTCCCATCAGCGGTCAGAATCAGAACGCCACTCTTCCGGTTCGACATCGTCGGACGCGGCTGCGAATTCCGAACAATCACAGATTCCCATCCGTCTCGAAGGTATCGCCGGACTGCGGTTGAATGTCGCGTTGCTGGAACGTGGCCTGCAGCGTCTGCTCGAGATCCCTTCGTACACAGCGACGATGGCAAAGCAGGAACGGATCGGCGGTGATCTGAGCGATTCACAAGTCATTCGCATGAAACTTCGGCACGCGCCCTTTAGCGTCTACATGTGTTGGTTGGAAGGCGACGTCGGTCGGGAAGCCCTGTTTGTCGAAGGCCAGAACGATGGGAAGACATTGTTCCACTTCGGCGGGTGGAAGGCGCGCATGCTGCCGACGTTGAAACTGGATCCACACGGATCTCTCGCCCAACGGGAATCCCGGTATCCGATTACTGAAGCCGGGATTCTTGGTCTGATTGAAAACCTGATCAAGTATCGGCAACGCGACCTCAGCAAATTCGACAAGCTCCATTTCGAAATCGTCGACGGCCAAGTCTGTCACGGCCGAGATTGTTATTTCAGCATCCTCGAATACTTCAATCAGGACGATTCCGAACTGTATCGAAAGTCGATTTCGTACATTGACAAGGAATGGTCGGTTCCGGTCTGGATCAAGAATTACACATGGCCGAATTTTGCCGTCACCGCGGCATCGGACGACAGCGTCTTGGATGGCCTGACTCTGATCGAATCATACGCGTTCTCGGATATCGAGATGAACGCACCTCTGTCCAACAAGGACTTCGACGCAGCGAACGACGAATACATGTTCCGCGGCAAATAATGCGGAATGTCGTCTGTATTGAATTCGCAGCTTAACGGAATCTCAGGCTCGAAGCCAAATTTCCACTTCAACGAATAATTATCGACTTATCCGTCCGCTCGGCTCATGTCACTTTACTGATCTTGCCGAATATAGGGATAAGTGATATTGGTTCGTGCGCTCTCGGCTAGGAAAAGACCCCTGGTTTCGGCGCGCCATTCGATTCGCACAATCGTGTATTCGTCCAGTTTTCGGGCGAAAAACTCTGCGGAGAAGGGGGAAGGCCCATGTCTTCCGGACTGGCCAAGGATCTCGGCTCGTTGGACGAGGCGCTCTTCCCAATTCAACCGCGTTGGAATACACCATCGCAGCCGTGGCACGGCTCGTATCCCGATGGTGTGCCCCCCGCAATCGATTATCCGGCATTACGAACCGAGCAATTGCTGTTACGTGCGTTTGAAGAGTTTCCCGACCAGATCGCTCTGCGATATTTCGGAGCCAACTGGAGTTACAGCGAACTCGTCGCCCGTGTCAAACAAGTGGCCGCCAACCTGCGATCGATTGGCATCAACACCGGCGACCGGGTGATGATGGTGTTGCCGAACACTCCTGAATATGTCGTCGCATGGTTCGCGCTTCACTGGCTGGGAGCTGAAATTGTTCCGGCGAATCCGTTGTTACCGGCTAAGGACTTGATCGGGTTGGCGGAAACCGCAAATGTTGCAGCGGTGATGGGCTTGGACATGCGGCTGAAGTCCGTCATCGAAATGACCCGTGGCTGCTCGGTGCCGATTCTAATTGTCACCAGTCTCGCTGGCCATCTGCCCTTCTATTTGAGCTGGCCGTACCGGTTGAAATGCCGTTTCGAACGCAAGCGCCGCGTGGCAAGAGGGACAGCAGTCTATAGCTTCGATGCTCTTTATCGGCCGGTTTCGACGCCGATTCCGGAACCGCTTGTCTCTGATCCCAGTCTGCCGGCCGTGCTGCAGCCGACGGGTGGAACGACGGGAACTCCGAAAATTGCCGTGCTCAGTCATTCGAACCTGCAAGCCAATGTCGCTCAGTTGCACGCTTGGTGCGGATTGAAGGCCGGACAAGAAGTCGTGTTGGCCGTGCTGCCGTTTTTCCATGTGTTCGGTTCGACGGTTGTGTTGCTCTCGGCGATTGCCGGCGGAGCCACTCTGTTGCTGCAAGTGCGATTCGATCCCAACCGAGTTTGGAAGGTGATGGAACGCTGGCGACCCGGCGTGGCTCCGATGGTGCCGTTTATGTTCGCGTCACTGTGCGAACAAATGAAACGCCGCGGCCGAAACATCGAAGGCCTGCGATTCTGCTTCTCGGGAGCATCCCCGCTGGCTGTCGAATTGAAGGACGAATTCCAACAGCGAACCGGCGCGACGATCTTTGAAGGATACGGACTGTCGGAAGCCTCGCCCGTCACTCATACGAATCCGCCGAACGATACCGCGAAAGCCGGCAGTATTGGCGTCCCGATGCCGAACACCGATGTCCGCATCGTCGACATTGAAACCGGCAACGTGGACTTACCCATTGGTGAAACTGGAGAACTTGTCATCCGCGGGCCGCAAGTGATGTCGGGCTATCTGAACAATCCCGAAGAGACGGCGCAATTGATGCGAGATGGATGGCTCTACACGGGCGATCTGGCACAAATGGACGAAAACGGCTTCTTTACGATTGTCGATCGCAAGAAAGACATGATCATTTCCGGCGGCCTCAACGTTTATCCGAACGAAGTCGAGGCCGTTTTGATGGCTCATGCACATGTTCAGGAATGTGCCGTCGTTGGTCTTCCGGATAGAATGTATGGAGAAAAAATCGTTGCATTCGTCGTGCCCGTCGCGGGAACTCGCATCGATGCGGCAAAAATACAAAAGCACTGTGTTTCACGACTGGCGAAATACAAAGTGCCCAAAGAGATTGAAATCCGTGCTGAACTGCCGAAGAACTTTTTAGGAAAGATCAGAAGAATCGAACTGCGTTCGAATGCCGCGTAGTGCTCCCCCACCGACCCCGCGTCGGTGGAAACATGACTCAAAAGCTACTTGCATCGATAGCTACTTGAATCGGGTAGCTCTCAAGTCATTGTTCCACCGACGCGGGGTCGGCGGGGAGAAGGAATCACACGCAGCGAGCATCGGCCACTTTGAATCAGACCAAGGAGTGACAACATGCCGGAAGCCGTCATTGTCTCAGGTGTCAGGACACCATTCGTTAAGGCGACGGGTCCGCTGAAGGATACTCCGGCACCCGAGTTGGGTCGTTTGGTCGTTCGGGAATTGCTCTACAAATCCGACGTTGATCCGGCTGAAGTCGACGAGTTGATCTGTGGAAACGTTGCGTCCCCCGTCGACGCCGCCAATGTCGCTCGCGTTATCGCACTGCGGGCGGGGATTCCCCAAGACCGCATCGCTCACACCGTCAGCCGAAATTGTGCCAGCGGCTTCGAATGTTTGACTCAGGCCGTCGATCGCGTCAAAGCCGGACACGCTCAAAGCATCGTCGCCGTGGGCGTTGATTCAATGAGCAACATTCCGATCTTCTGGAGCAAGACACTGGCCGAGAAACTGTTCGAGGTCACGAAGGCGAAGACGCCAGTGAAAAAGCTCGGTAGACTGTGGAAAATCAAACTGCGCGATCTCGATCCGCAAATCGGCATCAAGCTGGGACTGACCGATCCGGTGATCGGCATGATGATGGGTGACACCGCCGAAAAGCTGGCTCGCGAATACCACATCAGCCGCGACGAGCAAGACGAGTTCGCTCTGCGCAGCCATCAAAAAGCCGTCGCCGCGCAAAACGACGGACGGCTCGATCATGAATGCATGACGGTCTATCCCGAACCAAAGTCCAAGCCGATCAGCCGCGACATCGGCCCGCGCGAAAATCAAAGTGTCCCGGCGTTGGCCAAGATGAAACCATACTTCGACAAGAAATGGGGAACCATCACGATCGGAAACTCGTGCCAAGTGACCGACGGTGCCGCGGCGTTATTGGTCATGAGTGCCGACAAAGCCAAGTCGATGGGTTTGGAACCAATCGGCCGCATCAAGAGTTACGCTTACGCCGGCTGTGATCCGTCGCGTATGGGAATGGGGCCGGTCTACTCGACGGCCCGGGCTCTGAAATTAGGCGGCATGCGAATGGACGACATCGACCTCGTCGAACTCAACGAAGCTTTCGCCTCGCAGGTGCTGGCCTGCCAGCGGGGTTTCGAGAATCCTCCCGAAGGATGTACCGACGAATTCGGAGCGGATCGGCTGGCTGCGATTGATCCTGAAAAACTCAATGTCAACGGCGGAGCGATCGCGTTGGGACACCCCGTCGGAGCAACCGGCACCCGGCTGGTGCTCACACTGCTACACGAACTTTCGCGACGTGACCAAACAACCGGTCTGGCAACATTGTGCATTGGCGGCGGACAAGGCGGAGCCGTCATTATCGAACGATTGGCAAAAGCGGCGTAATTACTGTTTTCTGCAGTTCAGGATTATTGTTCTCTGAATCAACACGAGCCAGTAACCTAACGGGTTCCCACTCGCCTGGTTCATTGAACTTGATGTTCTTGGCTAGCGGGACCCGTAAGGTTCCTGGCCGCGAGGTAGGAGCAACATCATGGAAAACACGTGGCACACCGAGGGGCCTCGCGACGGCATTCTAGTCGTGACGATCAATCAAGCCGATCGTCCCGTCAATGTCTTGTCGCAATCGGCACTCGAAGAATTATCGCCGCTGATCGATCGTATCAAGAACGAGGCGGAGATCGAAGGCGTTCTTTTCATCAGCGGCAAACCTGGTTGTTTCATCGCCGGAGCTGATGTCACCGAATTCAAGGACTTACAAGGCGCGGATGCCGCTCGCCAGATCTCTCAATTTGGACAGAAGATTTTTCAGAAACTCGAAAACTTGAAGAAGCCGACCGTCGCTCTGATTTCTGGTTCATGTCTTGGTGGCGGGTTGGAATTCGCGATGGCCTGCCGATACCGCATCGCCGACGACCACTCGAAAACACAGTTGGCATTGCCCGAAGTTCAACTCGGCCTCATCCCCGGTTGGGGCGGAACCGTGCGATTGCCGCGGCTCGCCGGAATGATCGACGCGCTGCCACTCATCCTGACTGGCAAACGGCTGAACGGTTTTCAGGCAAGGTCAAAAGGGATCGTGCACGACGTCGTACCGACCGAGGCGCTATCGTCGGTCGGCGAGAAGATTCTGAGTGCGTTGATTTCAACAAAGAGCCGCACATCCGCCGAAGCGAAACTCTTCCGCCGCCGCAAACCGCCACTTTCAAAGCGGATTCAGAATTCCATCAAGAGTTTAGGTCTCGTCAAGAAGTACGCGCTGCGGAAGGCGACTCAACAGACATTGGCTCAAACGCACGGCCATTATCCGGCTCCGTTGGCCGCTATCGATGTCTTGCGGAATGGCCTGGGCGCCAGCGAAAAGCAAGCGTTTGCATTCGAATCGGAAACCGTGGCCAAGCTCGGCGAAGACCCGGTCACGCAAGAGTGCATGCGGCTGTTCTTCATGCAAGAGGACGCCAAGAAGCCGCCCGCCTCGTTGACCGCCGAAGTGAAGAGCGATTCGATCAAGCAAACCGCTGTTCTGGGCGCTGGAGCGATGGGCGCGGGCATCGCGCTGCTGTTGGCCAAGAAGGGTGTTTGGACGCGACTGAAAGACATCAAGCCGGAATTCGTCGGCAAAGGCATGGCGACGATCCGCAAGCAAGTCAAATCCAGTGTTCGACGACGGCGGATGACGAAGGTCGAAGCACAGAATGCACTGGATCACGTCAGTCCGACAATCGATTACCGTGGTCTCAAAAATGCCGACATTGTGATCGAAGCCGTACTGGAAGACCTCGACATCAAGCGGCAGGTATTCCAGGAATTGGCCGACGCGACTGGTCCCGAAACCGTGTTGGCCACGAACACAAGTTCGTTGCTGGTATCCGAGATCGCCAAGGACGTCCCGCATCCCGAACGCGTCGTGGGGCTGCACTTCTTCAATCCGCCGCACAAGATGCCGTTGGTGGAAGTGATCAAGACCGACAAGACAAGTTCACAAGCTTTGGCCACCGCGATCGCTCTGGTGCAACGCATTGGAAAAACGAAAGTTGTCGTCCGTGACTGCGCGGGATTTCTTGTCAACCGTCTGCTGTCACCGTACATGAACGAAGCGGGATTCCTGCTCACGGAAGTCGACGACCCGATGGAGATTGAAAAGGCCGCCATCGATTTCGGCATGCCGATGGGACCGCTGGAACTGACCGATTTGGTCGGCATCGACGTGGCTGCTCACGTTGCTGAAAACATGCGGGCGGCTTACGGAGATCGCATGGAATCGGCTCCAATATGGAAACAATTGAAGGAATTGCGGCAGAAGAACCTGCTGAGCAGTACGAGCCTGCTGACGGGCAAAGGCAAGGACAAACGTCTGAACGAATCCGTCGCTGATGCCATCGGCGGCAAACGCCAACCAATGTCGCGAGAACAGATCATCGAGCGGCTGATCTATCCGATCATCAACGAAGCCGCCCGTTGCATTGAAGAAAACATTGTCGAGAAACCAGAAGACATCGATCTGGCGATGGTTTTCGGAACCGGTTTCGCGCCATTCCGAGGTGGTCCACTGCGGTACGCCGATTCGATCGGACTTGACCGGATCGTCCAAAGGTTGGAACAATTTGCCGCGGAACACTCACGGTTGGCACCTTCGGAAGCCCTCCGTCGTATCGCCGCGACCGGTAATGGATTCAGTTCACAATTGCAGGAACAAAGGTCATCGGCGGTGGCATAATTTGTACAACAGCCGTGGCGAATCACCATCGCGCGGAGCGTGATGGCCACAATAAAAAGGAATTTGTCATGACTACCACGTTGCCTGAAATGGATCAAAAGATGGAAAAGACGGAAACGGAAGAACGCGAAGCGTCGTTCGCCGAAACGGCGATGAAGTTGAGTGGTAAGAGTGAGGAAGAAGCTCGCACCATCGGTGCCGTCGACCTCGCCGACGACCAGGTCGAGGAATTGTTTGCCAAGAAATATCAGACAACCGGAAGTCCCGCGCATGTTGCCGTGTGGGGTGATGCTCTGCCGATTTCAGAATTTGTCGGCGTCGAACCGTCCACGGATCCCGCCGTCGAAAAGGTAATGAACGATTCGTACGACTGCATCTTCAAACGCAAACAAAACGGTGAACTGTACGACGAAAACAACAAACTCTCGGACGACACGCTGAATGATTTGGCCCGTGCGGGTTACTGGGGATTGCTGGTCGACAAAAAATATGGCGGGCAAGGTGCCTCGTTCGTTTCATTCGCAAAGTTCCTGACACGCATGGCGACGATCGAACCAACCGTTGCGGGATTGGCGTCGGTTCATGGATGCATCGGTGCCGTCGATCCGTTGCGAACGTTTGGCAGCGAAGAACAAAAACAGAAGTATCTGCCGTTGCTGGCCAGCGGTGAGCGGTTATCCGCGTTCGCGTTGACGGAACCGTGTGCCGGTTCCGATCTTACGGCGTTGAAGACGGTCGCCGTTCTCGACGGAAACGACTTTGTTGTCAACGGTGAGAAACTATTCATCACCAACGCCGTTCCTGGCCGCACCGTGGGGTTGGTCTGTTTGATTGACGATAAACCGGCGGTTCTGATTGTCGATTTGCCGGAACAGGAGAACGAACAATTCCAAATCGTGAAATACGGGCTGCACGCGTTGCGTCAGGCACACAACAATGGATTGGTCTTCAAGGACTTTCGCGTTCCGAAAGAGAATCTGCTGGTCCCGACTCGCGGCGACGGACTGACGATCGCCTATCACGGTTTGAATCGCGGCCGGGTCGCCCTGTGTGCCAACGCGGCCGGAACCATGCGGATGATGCTGGCCAGCATGTTGCCCTGGGCCGACTATCGCCGAACCTATGGAGCGACAATCGCCAAGCGAGAACTCGTGCGCCGCCGGATCGGTAGGCTGGCCGGTTTGATCGTTGCTTGTGACGCGCTGGTCGAATGGTGTGGCTGGATGCTGGACGAAGGTTACCGCGGCGAAATGGAGTGCATTATTGCCAAAATATTTGGCAGCGAAACTCAAAAAGAAGCATCGATCGAGTTGTTGATGAAGACTCACGGTGGCCGCGCTTTCGTCCACGGCCATTTGTTCGGAGACTTTCTGCACGAGTTTCTTGCTCCGTGCAT
The DNA here is from genome assembly GCA_963582955.1 of Planctomycetota bacterium. Classification (GTDB taxonomy): domain Bacteria; phylum Planctomycetota; class Planctomycetia; order Planctomycetales; family Planctomycetaceae; genus CAUZVF01. The sequence goes on along the minus strand of CAUZVF010000034.1, from coordinate 3,843 downwards.
CTACGAAGGCGAAGGCGAGATGCTGGGCATGGCGTTCTTCAAATCGCTGGTCAAAGAGCACGGCAAGAAGTTCTTCGAACCGATTGGTTATGCTTTGAAGGATGCCGGAATCAAGAAGCCGAATCCGTTGAATCCGGCTCATGCCTGGGCGCTGAAAGGGGCCATGCTGCCCTACCTGAAATGGCGAGTCTCGCAAATGGTGGGCGGTTACCAAAAGGCATCATTCGCAAACATGCCAGCCGTCTTACAACGGCACGCTCAGTTCGCGGCCGACTCGCTACAGAAAAGCCGCAAGGACATCGATTCGTTGATGACCAAATATCAACTCAGCCTGGCCGACCGCCAGTGTTCGATGGCCGAGTTATCCGCTCGCATCCAAAACATGGTTGTGATGCTGACAACCTGCCTATACGCGGCGAAGCAAGACGATCCCGTCATCCACTCGGCCGCCGAAGTCTTGTGTCTGGAATTGACGCAGCAACTAACCTGTAAGCGGCCATCCGCCAGTTATTTCAAAACCGTCACCAAACTGGGTGAGAAGATAGCCGACGATGGCTTCGCGGCTTTGGCGGGAGTCCAAGCGCCGGAAATTCTGATGCAGTACGAGAAATAACACGTTTGCGATTTCGCCGAATCCAACGCCCCGGCTGTTTCCAACTCAGACAGCCGGGGTGTTTTTCGTTGTCGCGGCAGTGTGTACGATGAGGCGATGCGATTCTCACCCGATCTGAAAACGCGCTGCCGCCAGCCGGAATTGATGGATGACCCGGCAATCGATGCCGAATCGCACCGACAAGCGCTCGATGGATTGGCGCGGCTGAATGTGTTTTCTCGTAGCAGCAGTCTGTTGTGGCCTCACATTCGTCGTCTATCAAACCGGCTCGAAAACCGGCCAATTCGACTTTTGGATATCGCCTGTGGAGGCGGAGACGTGGCGATCGGACTGTGGCGAAAGGCGGAAAGATCAAAACTCGAACTGCAAATCACCGGCTGCGATATCAGTGACACGGCGATCCAGCACGCCACCGCACGAGCAAATGCCGCCAGCGCACAGATCCAATTCTTGCGGCTCGATGTGCTTAATGACGACATTCCAACGACGTACGACATTGTGACGTGTTCGCTGTTCCTGCATCATCTGGACGAGGCTGACGCAAATCGGTTACTCCAACGCATGGCCGGCGCGGCCGAACACATGCTTCTGATCAACGACCTTATGCGCACAAAACTAGCGTGGTGGGGAGCCTTCTTGTTAGGCCGGCTTGTGACCCGCTCGAACGTTGTTCACACCGACGGGCCACTTTCCGTCCAAGCCGCATTCACAGCCGAGGAAGCACTCGATCTTGCCAAACAGGCGGGACTGAATGCCGCAGTCATCGAAACTCATTTTTGGCAGCAACGGTTTGTTCTGCGTTTCGAAAAATAGCACAGCGTGGGACGTCGATAAGCGAGTATTCCGCTCGATCCGGGGTTACTGATCCAACGGTCCCGGCTTCATGTGCGGCGTCTGATTCTTATTGACGAACCTCAGCCAGGGAGTGTTTTGCTGTTTGATTCGATCGGCCACCGACTTGGCGCCACGAACTCCGTTGACACTATCCAACATCTGCAACCGGCCGAATTGATCGACGACAAGGACCTTTTCGGCCGGTGCAACCTCGCTGCGTGTCTTCGATTCGATTTCCAACTCGGCATGTTCTTCGGCATTGAATTCCTCGACATCATCAATATCCAGCAATACGTCCTTCGTCACGACCGCGATCGTCTCATTCAACAAGGTCTTGTTGGCGGGGCGTAAGACTTTCGTGACCACTCCGGCTTTTCCCCGGCTTGCAGCCCCCTTTTCATCAAAGGCCGCGATGAACTGTCCGGGCAGAATCTTTGTCAAATCAGCTTGAATCAATGTGCCCGCATTTTGGTACCACTGCAGAATTTTCATGACGGCAGTCGATTGGGGACGCGATCGATCAATCCTGGTCACGTAGTACTCTTGGTAGTCGCGGACAACAGCCGGTTCAGTCGTTTGGCTCCATGGCGTTTTCAAGAGTTCAGCTTTGGCGATCTCTGGGTCGGCCAATTCTTCGATGGGCTTGTCGTAATTGGGGTTTCGCAAAACCAGCCGCAAACGATAACGGTAAGCGTTGCCCGGCGCGACGTCGAAGTCGAGATATCGAAATAGCAAGACTTGCCCGGAAATGGTCGCATGCAATTCGGCCACATTCGGTCCGATGTTTTCCTGACGCATTGCTTCATCCACGATCGATTTCATCAACCGAGGTCCGACGCGACGCCGGGCATCGCGGATATTACGCCGAAAATCGGAGAAACCACCGGGTTCCGTGGGTCTGCGCGTTGTTGGCTGCAATTCCTGAGCTTTCTCGAAAGCTTTCTCATCGATCAACCTTTGCTGTTCACGTTGTTGTTGCGAGAGGCTCTTTAGCCGTGGATGCGTGGCCCAATAATACCACACACCGGCAGCTCGTTTCGGCAACGGCATCGTAAAGACCGAATCGGTCAGAGCACTTGAAACCACTTCCAATTCATAACCTTCGGCGGTCGTGAGAATCTGTTTTGCAACATCGAAATTGACCGGTCTCCACGTGCCGGACCATGGATTTGCGCCGGCCACCGCGATTTGACGCTGCAATTCAAAACTCTGGAATTGCACTTCATCGGCGGCGGCGGCCAGAGATTCCATGTTCAATGCTTTTGAGTAGCTGAGGGCAAACTTTCGAAGTGGTACGATTGCGACCATCGAGACGAATCGTTTGCCTTCCGCATGGACATGATCGTTCGACGCAACGTTGACGTCGGGATCTGATTGCTTCGGATCGATTCCGAGTCGCGGCCCAGTGTTTGGTTTGGCACCTGCTTCTGGTTCGTCTATCTCTTGTTTGCGGCCGGCGGCGCCACCATCTCCATCGCGTTGGTGAGGGTCAGTGTCCCCTTGCGAGCGGTGTGGGCTCCGAGGAGCAATGGGATCTGGCACGTCACTGGTTTTTTCTTGCTTTTTCGGTACAGGTCGCACTTGAGAATCAGCGTTCCCAATCTCGCGCTGCTCATTTCGGAAATACAGAATAACCTCACTGGCCTTCGTGATCGGTTCTTCAGGCGCATACAATGTGGGTTGTTTGATTCTCTCGCGATGTGGATACAGCGGAACTATAAAGGGAGTGTTGTACTGAAAGCGGGTGACATTGACCTTGGTGAGGAGCTGTTTAACCGACAGGCTGATGTTCTCGTTCGCGTCGTATTTCGCACGTTTCTCGTCAGGCCACGCTGATCGATGCAAGTTAATAGATTCGGAATCGACCTTTTGGACGAATTCGTCCGGCGCCCTCTCGTACCGCCTCCAGCTCGTCCCAATCAGACAGACCAACATCAACAAACAAGCTAACCCGAAGACCGCCTTTTCGGCATCTTCAATCGCGACTCGCTTGTAATTTACGTCCCTTAGTTTCTCGATCAAGTTTTTCATAATTGACTCCGGTTTCTAATCGAAAGCGTTGTCGTAAGATGAGAGCATCATTTACAAAGTTCCCACAAAACTGTGTCATTTGGTCAACCAACACGAATGCGGTTGTGATTGCGACGGGAAACCGATGCAGGAGAAAAACGGAATGCATTCAGTTTCAAGTCGCCGATTCACCAGAGAGCCGCTGACTTTGCCAGTATGTCGCAGCCGTCTTGAAAAGCTGCGTTGGTCGGTGATTCTTCATTCGAACACGAAGACTGAATGAAGCCGACACAGGAATCGCTGGCTGGATTCTTGTCCGGGTAACCGACTCTGCCGAAATGGTGTCCCGAATTAGGACAGCAACTTGTGAGCGACGCCGGAGATAG
>CAUZVF010000033.1:0-13881 GCA_963582955.1 Planctomycetota bacterium | reverse complement strand
GCGACTGAGTGCTGCTTCCGAAGATCCTGAATCGACTGTTCCCTTGCCGCCCGCCGCTTTGGCTCTGTAGCTGAACCGCGAATCTCAAATTCTCATACATTTTCTGCGACGTCCCGTAATTCGACCTTTTTTCGGTTTGGACGTCAGCAGCGTCCAGGTTCCGGATGGCCATTCGCTACGGGAGTGGCTTCGGCAGAGGGCAACCTTCGCTGTCAGACCAATAGCTGACAGACCACTCGTCATGGTACTTGCGGAGCGAGAATCCTGCGGCTTTCACCGCATCCTTGTTCTGACGCCAGGCGCTCCAGAACTGCTCAGTCGGCGCGGCCTCGCGAACATAGGCCGTTCCTCCGCGCGCCTCGACGCGTTGGGGTTGTCCAAAGTCCAATCCGTACATTGATCTGCGCCCAACTTGTGCATCGCCGGTCACTCAGACGCGATTCTCTAGCGAACAGGGGTTCGAAGCAAGAGCGAAGACTCTGAAGTAGCCGGCAATCGGACTGAGTCAGGCTGGCAGTGTCGCAAAGAGAGAACCTGAACAATTGCTGCAAGAAATCAGAGACGCCGGAACCGGTCAAATCCATTTCGGCTGGTCAGGTTCCGCCGAACCTGGGCGTCCGCATTAATACCAAGTCAACGGTCCGACGTTCGTCATCGAGTACTGCAACACTCAAAACAGCGGCAATCACATCCACGTCGTGTGGCGAAATTATGCCAATGATTTTGGTGAAGATTTCGCGGCGGAATAATTGAGGCTCATCGCTGTTTGTCGAGCGATTCGCATCTTTCGCCTGATTGACTGCGTCTCTTGCGGGACACACCGACTTCGCGTCGGTGGTTAACGCGTTTCTGCACTATCAAACTTCTTGAAGTCAATTTGAACGGCGATTGAAACAAGACTTTGTGGCAAACGCCACCGTGTTCGCATAGATTACAGAATGATATTGTCCAGAATCATGAATGAGCCAGTCAGGCGATTTCGAAGATGACAGCTTGCATGCCACGACGACGGTTCCTTGCGAGTGCTGTGGCGAGCGTCGGTGCGATGACGCATGCCAGTTCGTTCGCGCGCGCCACAACTCGCAAGATTAAATATATCGACATCCATACACACTTAGGTGCGTTTTATCCGGGCAAGGAATTGACGGTCGAACGGCTCGTGGAATTCATGGACGAGCACGGCGTCGAGAAATCTTGTGTGCTGCCGTTGGTCTCTCCCGAGTCGGCTCCGATTCCGCAAACAACGTCAACGGCGTTGGCGGCCTACAAGAAGTTTCCCGATCGCATCATCCCGTTTTGTGCGACCGATCCGCGATCGGTCAGCGTGCCACCGCGACGATCGGGGCACGTTGCCGGTGTGAAGGGTCTGGTCGACATTCTGAAACGATATCAAGATGCCGGTTGCCGCGGCATGGGTGAACACAAAACCGGGCTGCTGTTCGACGCGAAACAAAACATGTATTTGTACGAGGCTTGTGCCGAAGTCGGGCTGCCGATTCTGTTTCACCTTGACGACATTCGTAACATCGATACTCCGGGGCTGCCGCGGTTGGAGCGTGTTTTAAAGATGTTTCCGAAATTGCCGCTCATCGGTCACGCGGCCGGTTTTTGGGCATCAATTTCGGCCGACGTGACGAACGAGGACTTTGGCCGCTACCCGAAATTGCCGACGCCTATCAAGGCCGGCGGGGCATTGGACCGGCTGATGAAGAAGTATCCCAATCTTTATGGAGACCTCTCGGAACCGGGGGGCTATCGAGCTATCGCCCGCGACCGCGAATTCGGGCGCGAGTTCATCATCCGCAATGCGAATCAATTGCTGTTTGGTACGGACGTCTTGATGCCCGGGCAGGACATTCCGCATTTTGCGTTGCACGACTCACTGAATCTGCCGGACGATGTTCAATACAAGGTCTTTCGTGGGAATGCGATCAAGTTGTTGAAATTGAAGGGTTCGTAGAACGGAATTCATTCCGTTTACCGCAGAACGAACGCACAAAGCTAAATCGGTCATTACGACCATCAAGTACGTCAAATGAAGTCCCACAATCGCCCAAGTTTCCAGCCGTTTGACGAACGCGAATCCGTCAGGATTTATCGAAGGAATCTACCTCATTGGCGGCAAGATGGTGCTACATACTTCATTACCATTCGTCTTGCCGACTCAATCCCGAAGAACGTTCGCCGTGAAATCGAATACGAGAAGCGATTGTGGCTGCGCGCACGCGGCATATCGTACGATGGCGAACATGGGAATTGGGTCGAAAAACTTCACACGCTTTCAAGTGACGACCAATTTCAATTCCACAAGACGTTTAATCGGCGGGTTCAGAGTTGTCTTGATCGCGGGCATGGAAAGTGCCACTTGCAGGTTCCCAGTTGTATCGAGATCGTAAAGAACAAACTTCTGTCCGAAGACAGATCGCGTTACGAGCTTGGTGATTTTGTTATTATGCCGAATCATGTGCATCTCTTGACGACTCCACGGTCAGGGGAATTTTTGGAGCAAATACTAAAATCACTCAAAGGTAGTTCTGCCGTTGAGTGCAATCGCAGTCTGGGAAGAAGCGGAACATTTTGGCAAGCGGATAGTTATGATCACATCGTTCGATCGTTAGAACAGTTGTTGCACTACCGCCGTTACATAGCAGATAACCCACGCAACGCCGGAATAACGATCGAAGACAACGCATATTATCGTGCTGATTGGATGGATGAATGGTTCAATTCGTAGAACGGAATTCATTCCGTTTTTTGAGAACTATGGCGGACGTTGCGCGCGCTAAACGGAATAAATTCCGTTCTACATTAGCCTGGCTCGCTTTAATGACGTTATCTGCAGTAATTTCTTCCGCCGATGAAGGCTCCCTTACAGAACCAACTCACTGGTCGTTTCAGCCAATCAGTCGGCACACCGCACCAATCGTCAGTTCGAATTGGACCCACAACGTCATCGACGCGTTCGTTTTGCAACGACTCAATACCGAACACATCAAACCGTCGCCGTCAGCGGATCGTGTCACGTTGATTCGACGAGTCACACTCGACCTTATCGGATTGCCGCCAACTCCGGAAGACGTTGAAGAGTTCGTCAGCGATGACAGACCAGCAGTTTTCGAACGGCTTGTTGATCGCTTGCTCGCATCGCCGCATTATGGCGAGAAGTGGTCGCGACCGTGGCTTGACCTTTGTCATTATGCCGACACGGATGGTTATCTGACCGACCAGTTGCGGCCGGTGGCTTGGCGGTATCGAGCATGGCTTGTTAACGCTCTGAACCAAAATATGCCGTTTGATCAATTTACCGTCGAACAACTCGCGGGTGATTTGCTGCCGAATTCGACGGTTGATCAAAAGATTGCGACGGGGTTCTTGCGGCAGACGCTCAGTGATCGCGAGGGTGGTGCAGACCTTGAGGAATTCCGCGTCAAACAGGTAATCGACCGCACGGAAATGGTGGGCACGATCTGGATGGGGCTGACGGTAGGGTGTGCAAGATGCCACGACCACAAATACGATCCCATTTCGCAGCAAGAGTTCTTTGAATTATACGCGTGCATGAATAATGCCGACGAAGTTAACATCGATGCCCCGTTAATTGCTGAGCACGATGCTTGGTTGGCCTCGCGTCCTGACTACGAACGCAAACGTCGCGAGTTGATTGCTCCGTTGAAATCACGGATCGAAGAACTACAAAAACGCTGGGAGACCAAGTGTTTGCATGCCTGGAAGAATCCGGGGACCGATGCCATTTGGGATCGACAATGGGAATTGCTGGGATTGGTTTGGGGTGGCAATCTTGGCGAAGGCCAACTGGAAGGCTGCGAGATCGCCAAGCTCGCCTGGTCGAAACGCGCGCCGCGTCAGAAAGACGACCTGTTGGATTACTTCCTGCGCACGGGTGCTGCTGCCATCGATTCGGCGAAAGCTCGCGAGTTGAAACTCGGCGAATTGCGGAGTCGGCTGGAAGCATTGAAGAAAGAGTTTCCAAAGGCAACACGAGCTCCGACGATGCGGGCTTCGGAGACATTTCGGCAGACTTACATCCACGAGCGTGGCGAGTTTCGTGATCGAGGTTCCAATGTCTCACCATCGACACCGAGTTGCGTGCCACGATGGTCCCACCACGACGAGGACCCTCGTTTGTCATTGGCACGCTGGCTTGTTTCAGAGAATCACCCGTTGACCGCACGAGTTGCCGTCAACCGAATGTGGCAAGACTTCTTTGGGCGCGGGTTGGTGTTGACGTCCGAGAACTTCGGCACGCGGGGAGACTCGCCGTCGCATCCCAAGTTGCTCGATTGGCTCGCACGCGAATTCATGCAATCGGGTTGGGACGTCAAGACGATGCATCGTCTAATTGTCACATCGGCGACGTATCGGCAATCGTCGGCTCCGCGATCTGAGTTGAAGTCACGTGATCCAAACAATGTGTTGTTGGCTCGGCAGAATTCACTGCGGGTTTCGTCGGAAACCGTTCGAGATATCGGACTTGCTGTCAGCGGATTGCTCTATCCGAAAATGGGAGGCCCCAGCGTCAAGCCGCCGCAGCCTGAGCGTGTGACGATGGAAGCATTCGGACACAACGATTGGAAACCCAGCCCTGCACGAGAACGATACCGCCGCGGACTTTACACGTTTATTATCCGGACCGCTCCGTTCGCACAGTCCGCAACGTTCGACTCGCCGAATCCGAATGAGATTTGCACGCGACGCGTACGGTCGAATACGCCATTGCAGGCGTTGACGCTGTTGAACGATCCGGTGTTTTTCGAGATGGCGCAAGCGATGGCCGATCGCGTACTATGTCAAGACTTGAAATCGAATGCTGAGCGAATTGACTACGCCTTTCGCCTATGCACTGCCCGGTCGCCTAATTCCAACGAACAGCAGCGGTTGTCCGAATATCTGACCAGTCAGCTCCGTCAATTCAAAGAAAAACCAGATGCGGCAAAAGAGTTGAATACTTACGAATTCGACAACGGAACGTCTCCTCAGATTTCTGCCGCGTGGACCATCCTCTGCAGCGTGCTGTTGAATTTGCACGAAGTCATCACGAGAGATTGAACCATGGTCGAACAAGACATCATGGCTCTTCAGCGCCGCCATTTTCTCAAAGAGACCGCGTGCGGGCTCGGCACGATCGCGTTGGCCGATCTGTTGGCTGGTGATGGAAAGACAGCGTCGGCGGCGACGGCGGTTAGTCCGCTCGCGCCGAAGCAACCTCATCATCAGCCCGCGGCGAAGAACGTCATCTTTCTGTTCATGGCAGGAGCACCCAGCCAGCTTGACTTGTTCAATCCGAAGCCAAAGTTGAAGGAACTTCACGGTCAGCCGGTTCCAGCGACGTTCTTGGAAGGTCTCGACGACAAGTTGATCAAAGGCAGCGCGCGTCTGTTCGCCTCGCCGCGAGAGTTTCGAAAGCACGGCGAGTGCGGGATGGAATTCTCCGATTACCTGCCGAATCTGGCGACGTGCGCCGACGATCTCTGCATGGTGCGTTCGATGACAACGACGGTCAGCAATCATCATCCCGGTCAGTTGCTGATGAATTGCGGGATGCCCGCGTTTGGTCTGCCGAGTATGGGTTCGTGGGTCACATACGGGCTGGGCAGCGAATCGCGGAACCTGCCCGGATTTGTCGTGCTCTTGTCGAGGAACGGTCCCGGCGACATCGGCGGTTCGGCACTGTGGGATAACGCGTTTCTTCCGTCGGAATACCGCGGTGTCACGTTTCGGGCCGAGGGCGATCCGATTCTGCATCTCTCGAGTCCGAGGGGCATCACATCCGAAATGCAGCGTGATCGGCTGGCTGCGATCCTCGATCTCAATCGGCTGCGACGGAAACAACAGCCGGATCCGGAAATCACTTCGCGGATTGCTGCCTACGAATTGGCGTTTCGTATGCAGACGGCCGGACCCGAATTGGTGGATTTCTCGGGCGAGTCGAAACACACGCTCGATTCGTATGGGATCGGCGATGAGAAAGCGAACTGGTTTGGTAGCAATTGCCTGATGGCGCGTCGGATGGTTGAGCGCGGTGTCCGTTTCGTGCAGCTCTATCATTTCACTTGGGATGATCATTCGAATCTCAACAAGAAACTGAAAGAGAATTGTGCGATGACCGAACAAGGTGTCGCAGCTTTGATCAAAGATTTGAAGCAACGGGGATTGCTGGAAGACACGTTGGTCGTGTGGGGCAGCGAGTTCGGACGGACTCCGATGAACGAAGTGCGCCGCGGAATCAATCCAGGACGTGAAGGCCGCGACCATCACCCGTTCGGATTCACCATGTTGATGGCCGGTGGCGGGATCAAGAGTGGGCATGTCTTCGGCAACACCGACGAGCTAGGATATCACGCTGTCGAAACCCCCGTTGACATTCATGACTTACAGGCAACAATCCTGCATTGTTTGGGGTTCGATCACACACAGTTGACCTACCGACACAAAGGGCGGGATTTTCGTTTGACCGATGTGTCGGGGAACGTGATCGAAAAAGTACTCGCTTGAGTAATATCGACGTATGTGCGAGCTTGGATGCCTGTTCTTCAGGCTTGGGTCGTCAAAAAACAAAACAGCTTGTGGAGCAAAAAACGCCATATCACCACAGGCGCCGAGACGCTCACTCTGAAAGGACACAAAGCCGGGGTCCTGAGCGTGGCGTCAACCCGGACGGGAAGCGGATCACCTCAGCCAGTTGGGATCAAACGGTCAGGCCGTAGGATGCCACCACGGGCGCCCTGACCGTCACGAAATGACGATTCAGCGGCGTCCGCAAACCAGATTTGTTCGATTATTCATAAGGGGATTCGAGATGCCGGTCGTCTTGATTACGCCGGAAGAAATGTTGCACAAACAAACTTCGTTCGTCGAACTCTTGAGTGAAGCGGGTTTTGAGATCGAATTTCCCGAAGACCCGACATTCGCACGGGGACTGTGCAGCGAAGACGAAACCATTCGGCAGTTGAGCGTCTGTGATGCCGTCATTGCTGGTGGTGAACATTTCACAGCGAAGGTTTTTTCCGCGTTGCCGAGGTTACGCGTCGTTGCCCGCGCAGGCGTCGGCTACGATCGAGTTGATCTCGCAGCGGCCACTGTGTGCGGTATTCCGGTGACGATTACTCCGACCGCCAATTTCGACGCGGTTGCGGAACAAGCTATCGCGTTGCTGCTGGCGCTCGCCAAATCGGTTGTCATCAACGACCGTCGGGCACGCAGTGGCTGGAAACGACGGATGACACGGCCCGTCCGAGGCAGTACATTGGGGCTTTTCGGACTCGGTCGCATCGGTCGCGCCGTCGCCGTTCGCGCCCTGGGGCTTGGCATGCGAGTTCTGGCCTGCGAAACTCAGCCGGATCAACACTTCATCGAAAAACAGGGCATCGAACTGGTCGATTTTGACAGGCTGTTGGGCGAATCAGACTTCCTGAGCATTCATTGTCCGCTGAGTCAGGAGACCCAAGGCATGTTCGACCGTGCCGTGTTCGCGCGGATGAAGCCCGACGCAGTGCTGATCAACACGGCACGGGGAAAAATTGTCGCGGAAGCGGACTTGATCGAGGCGCTCCGTACTGGCCGATTGCAAGCCGCCGGGCTGGACGTGATGGAACAAGAGCCGCCTGCCTCCGAAAATCCGCTGCTACAATTCGACAATGTGGTCCTCAGTCCGCATATCGGCGGCGAAGATACGCTGTCGTCCGAAATGATGGGAATTGAAGCGGCCAGTTGCATCATCGATCTGAATAGGGGACATTGGCCGCAGGGATCGGTCGTGAATGACGAGCTACAACAGAATTGGACTTGGTGAAACAACAACCTGTAATACAGCCGGTAACTTGCCGCTGGCCAGTCGATAGATCTGACCAACGACATAGGAAGCCTGTTCATGATCAGCAACATCCACAAGTTCCGTGAGAAACTCGATGCCGGCCGGTTTTGCCTGGGAGCAGGGATCACATTTTCCGATCCGGCAGTCGTCGAAGCGCTCTGCGACAGCGTCGATTTTCTCTGGATCGATCTCGAACACAATCCGATTAGTCTTGAGTCACTGCTGGCACATTTGATTGCTGCACGAGCCGGCGGCACGCCGGCGCTTGTTCGCGTCCCCAGTCAGGAAATCGCCTGGATCAAGCGCGTCCTCGATACGGGCGCAGAAGGCATCATTTTGCCCCAAGCCGACTCGGCGGCAGAAATTCGCGAATTCGTCTCTGCTTGCCGATATCCGCCGATGGGAACCCGCGGTTTCGGCCCGCGGCGTCCCACGAACTATGCCCGGTTCGGCGGCGATGCATATATCGAGCACACCAATAGCCACTTGCTCGTCATCGCCCAGATTGAAACCGTGTCGGCGCTGAACGACTTGGACGAAATCGTCGCCATCGACGGTCTCGATTCGTTGGTCGTCGGTCCGTACGACCTTTCCGGCTCGATGGGAATGTTGGGGCAGGTACATCACCGGCAAGTACTCGATGCCATTCGTACCGTCGCCGACAAGGCCAAAGAAGCCGGCCTTTACATTGGTATGGGAATGGGAGCCGATGCCGATCACGCGCTGGAAGCTGCTCAACTGGGTGTGCAATGGGCTCAGTGCGGTAACGACTTTGAATTCATGATTCGTTTGGCGGACCAATTGTTTGATGGCGTTCGCGACCGTCTTTCCCAGTCATAGAGAAAATCGCCACAAGAAGCACGAGAATCCACGAAAACGAGATTGGGATCGACAGGCTGCGTTTTGTTTTCGTGGATTTTTGTGCTTTTTTGCGGCAATCAAGAACCCGGATGAATCAAATTGGTGAATTGGAGAGACTTCTTATGAGAATCATTCAACCAGTCGTACTGACATCGTTCATTCTTTCGTTGATCGTGGCCGTTTCGTTTGCCGTTGGTGAGCCGTCCCGTCCGCAAAGCAAACGAAAGCTGGTCAAGGAAGACATCGAAAACATGATGGTCACGCTTTCCAACTGGGACCGCTGGGGGAAAGACGACGAGCTGGGAACATTGAATCTGATCACTCCCGAAAAGCGGCGGCAGGCGGCGGCGTCGGTGAAGGACGGAGTCGCCGTTTCACTGGCCAGAGACGTGATCAAAAGCGAAATCGACGGATCTCCGCCATTCGTTCACACGATGCTCAAGACCGGTCTGTCCGATGACGAAATCGGGTCGGCGGGCGATGAGTATTGCGTACGGTATCACGGTTTCACGCAGACGCATATGGATGCGCTCTGTCACCTGTTTTACAAAGGCAAGATGTATAACGGTTTCTCGCAGCGAGAAGTCACCGAAAAAGGAGCCGGCAAGCTCTCGGTGATCCAGATGAAACGGGGAGTATTCACCCGAGCCGTCTTGATGGACATGCCTCGCCTGTTTGGCGTCAAGTACTTGAAAGGTTCTCGAGCGATCTACCCAGAGGATCTGGACGCCTGGGAGAAACAAGCAAGTGTGAAAGTAACCAGCGGAGACGTTGTATTGATCAACACCGGACGTTGGGCGCGACGCAAAGCCGAGGGCGAGTGGGACATCATGCAGAATTCAGCCGGGTTACATGCGTCGTGTCTGCCCTGGCTGAAGAAACGTGACGTGTCAATCGTCGGTAGCGACTTGGCGCTGGATGTCTTGCCGTCGGGCGTCGCGGGGTTCGAGTTACCCGTGCATTGGGTCGTGGTCGTCGCTATGGGGATGCCCATCTTGGACAACTGCGATTTCGAAGCGCTCTGCAAAGAAGCGAATGCCCGCAAACGCTGGTCGTTTCTGTTAACCGTTTCTCCTTTGGCGGTGGATGGCGGAACTGGCTCCCCGGTCAACCCGGTGGCCATTTTCTAGAGCAGTCTTGTTTTCACGTGGCCACGCGGATCACGCATTTAGACCAAAACTCAAAGGAAAGTGGCCACGACAAACAGCAAGTTGCTGTCAAGCGTCTGTCACGGCGGATGATTCCGGGTCTCTTGAAACAAATATTCACCGAGGGAATCTAAAATGCCGCAAAAACGTCAACCACTGCGTTATGCCATGTTTCTGATGCCTGTCCACGATCCGGACAAACCGCGAGCTCAGTGCTACGACGAAGACTTGGAATTGGTGGTCCGCTGTGAAGAACTGGGCTTCAGCGATTTTTGGGTCGGTGAGCACCATTCGTCGACCTACGAGAACATTGTGATGCCCGAGATTTTCATCGGCAAAGCGCTCGGTCTCACCTCGACGATTCGGTTGGGACCGGCCCCGGTTTGTTTGCAGTACCACCATCCAGTCCACGTCGCCGGCCGATTGGCGTTTCTCGATCACCTTTCGCACGGGCGCCTCAACGTTTGCTTCGGCCCCGGCGCGATCCCGACCGATCTGGAAGTCTTCGGGATCGATCCCAATCAGAGCGGGGCACGTGTGGTCGAGGCGATCGACACGATCTTGAAGATTTGGACAACCGAACCGCCCTACGACATTCCCGGCAATTTCTGGAATGTCCGCCTCGGCGAATGTATCGATGCCGAGATGGGGCTGGGCGGTCTGCACAAACCGCTACAACAGCCCTATCCACCCATCTATGTGCCATGCATCAATCGCAATTCCGCCGGTCTGAAAAAAGCCGCCGCCCGGGGCTTTCAGCCGATTAGCCATCACATGATTTCCGAAGAAGTATTGGTCGATCACTGGAAGATGTATCGGGAAGGTGCACAATCAGCCGATCGCGATGCCGATCCCGCGGATTGGAGCGTTTCGCGGAATGTCTTCGTTGCCGACACCACCGAGGAAGCCCGTCGGCTGGCACGCGGCAACTCACTGGGCCGATGCATCGAATACATTCTCGAGTTGACTCGCCGTGGTCCGGGACTCGACATGTGGAAGCGAAATCCGCAAATGACCGACGCGGAATGCAACCTCGACTATTTTCTGGACGAGATTATCATCGCCGGTGATCCGGAAGAAGTGACCCGGCGATTGATTGAACTGCGGGAGAAAATCGGCGACTTCGGAACATTGTCGCTCGTCGCCCACGACTGGGACGACCGAACGCAATGGTTACACAGCCTCGACCTGTTTGCTCAGGAAGTGATCCCCGCACTCCGCCAACATGACGGTGTGAGCGTTTAGCCGCAGATTCTTGATCCTACACCGTGACTTCGGGTTGCTGAAGCGAATTCCCAATCATCACATTGATCCGGTGTTAGCGCGCGCCGGTGTGTCGATTGGCTGCCGGGCATTTTGGAGTGCGTCACTGACGAATGTCCCGGCTTTCAAGTATTTCCAGTCGGTTTTCATAGGCGCGAAGACGCTACACTAATCAGCAGTTCGGACTAGGCCTTCGCTGATTCGTTGCCGAAAGCGGTCGTCGGAACGCAGGCCCGGAACCTGTGTCCGCATTGCTTGCACTTTAGCTTTCTGCCCAGGTGATTGACGTGAGCATGGGACGAGGCACGGCAAGCCGGGCACTCAAGTAAGAACATGTATTACCTCAGTACGATGTGATGGGAATATCGGCCGGGACCACCCAACAGGGCGGGGGGCAACGTCGGCACTGTATCACGGTCGGCAGTCGGTTTCACCAATAATCCCGCCAATCCGACTCACGACGTTGCCGCCTACCGCACGCAAAGCCGGTCACGCGAGGATTGGTCGTCTGGAATCGGCGGATCTTAGGCGACGAATCTGGATCTCAGGGCGACAGGCTCACTCCATCCGAGATCCACAATGCGGACAATAATTGATCAAATCCGCCAGTCGCACATTGCAAAACGTTGACGGCAGGTGGCAATTGCTGCCGGGCTCGCTTTATGGCTCGGATTCGGCCTTAGGAGGTGGATGATGCCGTTCCAATCGGGCTGCACGGTGGTGTGTTGGCGTCGGTCCATGACCACTACCATCAGTCGGCGGCAATCGTACCCCCGGCCCGTCAGTGTCAGAATCAGCCGACAACATTGGCCACACGGTTGTGCCGACGACCATCAGCAAAAAGAACGCGAGCCCGATGAAGACTACATTGGTTCCGCCGCCTGGTTCGTCGTCGGGTGCGAATGACATAGGTTGGCTCCGTTCTGGGATGAGGTTACTACCACATTACTACCACCTTTGGTTGAAAACGAGTGAAAATCACTGAATTCGAATGCAACGTATTGCAATGAGTCAGAGACCGGTTACACTTGGCAGAAATAGTGTTTTCATGCTATTATTGTAGTTCCAAAGGTCCGCTTTTGGTCCTGTTATTCCAGGTTCGAGTCCTGGCCGGGTAATTCACTGTAACAAGCGGTCTACGATTCGAAGTCAATCAGCCGCCTGGCGGCGGTATTTTTCTCGGTACTTGTTGTAGAGTTGTTTGTGTCGGTTCGACAGGTCGACTTTTCGGCCCTGGATGAATGCCAGAACGACTCGTGACGTCGTTTCCAACGGATCACCGGTCGTGATGATCAGGGTTGCATCTTTGCCGCGTTCCAATGTTCCAATGCGCTTGGCAACTCCCAGGATTTCGGCGGCGTGGATGGTGATGGCTTTGATGGCTTCGTCGTGGGGCAGGCCATAGGCCACGGCCGTGGCGGCGTGATAGGGCAGGTTGCGGGCGTTCCAGGTTCGGGACGAGGATGCGCCCGAGATGCAAAACTGGATACCCGCCACTCGGAGGCGTTCGGGCAATGTGTAGGCGGCATCGAATTCGTCGTGGCGGCGACGCGGTAGGCGGTAGACGGCCGAGACGACGACGGGGACGTTGTGTTTCTTTAGCAAGTCGGCACACAACGGCGCGTCGTAGCCGCCTTGGATGATCAGCCGAACCTTTTCCTCGGCGGCAAAGGCGACTGCTGATTGGATCGTATCGAGGCCGTTCGCGCGGGCGATGAGCGGTGTCTTTCGATTCAGAACTGACTGCAACGCATCCAATCGGATGTCGAACTTCTGAGCTTTCGAGTCGGCGCGCGCCTTGGCGTAGGCGCGGGCTTCGTCGAACAATTCGTGTAGTTGTTCCAATGACTTGTTTCCGTCGTTCGAGTCACTCTTTTCGGAATCCGGTGATTTCAAGACGTTGGGTGGTCCCGGCCAGTTGACGATCAGTCCGGCGTTGGCACGCAGGGTCATGTCTTCCCACGTCCATCCGTCCAATTGGATCACCGAGGCGGTTCCCGACACTAATCCCCCACTGGGCGCGGTCAGTGCGATCAAAACTCCGTTGCTACGCGTGACGGGGATGATTTCACTGTCGGGATTGACGGCGACATTGGCGCGAACATTCGGGTTCAAACGCCCGGATTCGCTCTCGTCACGAGTCGCTCGCACGGCACTGATTTCGGTCAGTCCCATCTGCGAGTACGCTTCGATCAGACCCGGATAAACATGCTTGCCGCGGATCTTGATGCGTTTTGTGTCGTCGGGCAGTTTGATGTTGTCACCGATGGCAACAATCCGTCCTTTGTCGAACAACAGCGTTCCATTTTTGACCGCTGGTCCACTGATGGGATGAATCGTCCCGCCGACCAACGCGATCGGCTGAGCTTGTGGTGCTCCGGGAATTTGATCCGACGCTTCGATCGCAGCGGCTGTCAGCAGAAGCCACGCAAAACACGTCGCCGAAGCCGCAAGACTTCGGGAATTCGAGTACTTTCCGCCGCCCGAAGTCTTGCGACTCCGGCGACGACACGGATTGGAATTGGCTTCCGATTCGGCGTCAATTTTCGATTGTCGCCTTTCGCTCCGCGAAAGAGGCGCCTCTTTCGCGGAGCGAAAGGCAACTCTGAATCCGTCAATCGAAGATAGTGCTGTTGTGAGTTTCTTCATCGCATGAATTCCTCAGTGTCACATTTCTTTTCGTGCAATCCGTGGTTCAATCAACGATGTTGATGGTCGTGGTCGTCGTCGTGATGGTGGCCGCAGAACAGATCTTCGCGGGGCCACAGACTGGCGGGG
>CAUZVF010000032.1:0-14214 GCA_963582955.1 Planctomycetota bacterium | reverse complement strand
TGACAGCGTCAAGGTCGACGACATCCAAAGCCGGATGAAAACCGTCCGTGAAGACGCCGTCCGGCAGTTGAAAGACCGGCAGGAGTTGTTTGTCGAAGGCGAGAATATCATCAAGTTCGGCAACCACTTGTTCTCGGTCAACGTCCAAGCTCTCGATCTGACGACCGTGTTGCGCGATAACGAGATGTGCCTGCATTTGACCGGCACAAACTTCTTCGAGCCGATCGCGAACGAGAAGCTATTGGCAACGCGCGACGTCTGGAACCAAGACGTTTCCTCGGAAAACCGGGATGTGTATCGCGGCGAGTATTTGGCCTACAAGATGCTGCATGCTCTCGGCAACGAAGATCACCCGTCGCCGCGGGAACTCTTGAAGTTGTCGGACGAAGAACAAATGGCGTTCGTGCAACGCTTCATGGGGCCGCGTTACAGCGAGTCCTACACCAAGGGCGTCAACGATGCCGATGCGGTAAATATGCTGCGAACTCTGGTCAAGATGAACCAGACGATTGGTCTGTTGAAGTTCCACACGCAAGCGCGTGCATTGGCGGCGTTGTTCTGGCATTTCTTCGGTGAGAAGAAGGACAAGTCGCTGATGTCGGCCAAGCTGCGAGGCGTCGGCGCGATCAGCCAACTCTTTACGGAAACAACAGGGCAAGCCGACTACATCGCTCAACTGCGGGCGTTGTTGGAACCGTTTGTCGCCGAGAGCGGTTTGTTTTCCGATTCATTTCTGGACGAAGCTGCCGAGTACCTGTACTTCGAACTGACCGGAGGCGGCAAGTTTGTCGTCAGCCGCACGGCCGCGAATCTGCACGACGGATTTCAGGAACATCTCAAACGTAATAATTCCAAGGAATCGTTCGCGCAGTCAGTCAAAGCCGTCCATCGTGACTCGTCGAGTTGTTTCGTGTTGCTGAAGAACTGGGTGCAAGCGTATCTGGCCGGGCAAGACGACGCGACAGCCGCCGATTACGTCGATGAAGTGGCTCTGGTCTTGATGATGGGCAAGCTCGACCGGCATCGCGTGATCGAGGGAAGCGTCGATGAAGAATTGACGGGGATGGTGGGCTCGCATCCGGCGATCGATGGCGGCAGTTATCACCTGAATTACAATCAGTTCATGCACAAGCTGGATCAGTTCGACAAGGTCGTCGTGCCGCGATTTAACGACTATGTCGCGCTGAAGCACGAAATTGTCGATGAGGCTCGCGAAGAAATGCGGCTGGAAGAATTCCGCCCGCGAGTGCTCACATCCTTCGTGCGCAACAAGCTGCTGAACGACGTCTATCTGCCACTGATCGGCGACAACCTGGCCAAACAGGTCGGCGTGGCGGGCGAAGGCAAGCGCACCGACCTGATGGGACTGTTGTTGCTGGTTTCTCCGCCGGGTTATGGCAAGACAACGTTGATGGAATACATCGCCAACCGCCTGGGACTGATTTTCATGAAGATCAACGGCCCGGCGATCGGACATCAAGTCACGTCGCTCGACCCGACCGAAGCGTCAAACGCGGGTGCTCGTGAGGAAGTCGAGAAGCTGAATCTCGCTCTGGAAATGGGCGACAACGTCATGATCTATGTCGACGACATTCAGCACACGAACCCCGAATTCCTGCAGAAGTTCATTTCATTGTGCGATGCACAGCGCAAGATCGAAGGCGTGTACAAAGGCAGGTCGCGGACTTATGACCTGCGCGGCCGCAAGGTCAGCGTCGTGATGGCCGGCAATCCGTACACGGAAAGTGGCGAGAAGTTTCAGATACCCGACATGCTGTCGAACCGGGCCGACATCTACAACTTGGGCGAGATCATCGGCGAGTCGGCGGACGCGTTCGAGATGAGCTACCTGGAGAATTCGCTGACATCGAATCCCGTACTCAGTAAACTCGCCAGCCGCAGCCAGCAAGACGTTTACGCCATCATCGAAATGGCACAAAACGAGTCGCGAGAAGGCATCGAGCTGGAAGGCAACTATTCGTTGGAAGAATTGAACGAGCTGATCAACACGATGCAAAAGCTGATGCGGGTCCGCGACGTCATCCTTTCGGTCAACAAGGAATACATCCGCTCGGCCGCCCAGTCGGACGACTACCGCACCGAGCCGCCGTTCAAGTTGCAGGGTTCGTACCGAAACATGAACCGCATCGCGGAAAAAGTCTTCCCCATCATGAACGACGACGAGCTGACAAGCCTGATCGTCTCGAACTACGAAAACGACGCGCAAACGCTGACATCCGGCACTGAAGCCAACCTGTTGAAGTTCAGAGAACTCATGGGTATCGCGACAGAAGAAGAAACCAAGCGCTGGGAAAACATCAAGAAGACGTTCCGCCAAAACGTGAAGATGAAAGGCATCGGCGCGGACGACAAAGTCGGACAAGTCATCGCACAAATGACCACATTCAGCGACGGCCTGGATGCGATTCGAGAAGCCATGACGACCGGCGTCGCGCGTTTGTCTGAACAAGACGACGGTTCCGAAAAGGCCGAAGCCCAGGTCGCGGGGCTGATGACACACATCGGCGGGTTGAAAGACAGTCTGGAATCCATTCGGGAAGCTCTAACGGCAGGAATGGACCAATTCGCCGAAGTTGCCAAGCAGGCCCCGGCTGCCGATCCCGACGCCGAGCCAGAAGACTTGCGGCAGCGGATCACCGTCGTCAACAAGATTCCGTCAACGCTGCTTGGAGTTCTGGAAGAGCAATTCAAGCTAATGCATGCTTGGATGGAACCAATCTTCAACGCCACCAACGCTCAGACGTCGGACATTCGCGAGCTGAAACATGTACTCGATCAGTGCATGGGGCAGTATGGCAAGCTGATCGATCGCGTCGATGATGCCGAGGAACGGCAGGATTCGTAGTGTTTGCCCAAAGAGCGACACCGGGCCGTTGATTCCCGATACAATCCGGCCCGGGAAATCGTCCGCAAAAACACGCATCGTTCCGTCGCTGTGTTTGATCCCGCAACAGTGACGTCTTGATCGTCGTTTCGTTGCCGGTCCGCGCGCCAAACTACGGCGACAGTTTGTAAACGCAATGGTATCGATTCCGACACTTTGACTCAGAGTAGTGACTTTGCCCGATGTTATGATTTCACTTGTTCGCGCGGATTCAACGATTTCAACGGCCCTACAACCGAAATAGTCATCATAGTCGGTCCGGCTCGTGCATCTTCTGCTTCATCGAGCAGCGACATCCGCTTGGTTGGGAACAACAATTGCGAATCATCCCGTCAGTTCGATTCTGCGATTTCTTTCGGGAGGATCACTTATGTCAACAAGAGCGATTACCGAACAACCAAAATCCACTGCCGAACCATTTCGCCGAGTACTCTCGATCATCTTGTCAACCGAATCAACGACTGGAGATTCCGGATCATTTAAGCTGCTCAGCGGATGGTGCCATACCGTCGCCTTGGACGGCTTTTGGTTCTTCAGTCCGAATGAGATCACGTCGGAGTGCGTGGCCATCAAGATTAACGATCACGACAATGGCCAGCAGTATTTTGACGCGACAATTTTTGAATCGCGTCAGATTCGGAAGGGGCTTTGGGGTTACCACGCCGAACTGACTCATCACCAAGAATCTGCCTGTTGCCAGCCACCTTCTCTTCCCGTGTTTGGCTGATCGAGACGCCCGCTCGCAGGCATCTCTCGCCGAATTCCATGACTTAGCGGGTTGCGTCCCTTTCGGTTCACGGGACCTACTCTTCGTCGTTGCTCGTTAATCCAGCAACTCATCGATCCCCGTCATCGTTTCGCCCAATGCCGAGTTGACAACCATGTCGGCGATCGCATCGAGCGGCGTTGGATCGCGGTTGATGATCACCAGGCGGGCTCCGTTTTGTTGGGCCGTGACGGGCAAACTGGCGGCTGGTTCGACGACCAATGACGATCCCATCGCCAAAAACACATCGGCTTCGCGCGACCACTGGCTTGATTGGTAAAGCACGTCCGCCGGCAATGATTGCCCGAACGACACCGTGGCATGTTTGATCAGGGCTCCGCACTCGGGACAATCGGGAACCAGTTGTTCGTCGCGAAACTTTCGCACCCAACGATCAGCCTCATCACGCCAAGCGCATTCCAGGCACGCGACGTCGCAGGCCGTGCCGTGCAGTTCGAGTACGTTTTGGTTGCCGGCCTTTTGGTGCAGCCCGTCAATGTTCTGAGTGATCACGCCACGCAGCCGTCCGTTGGATTCCCACCGGGCTAACGCGGAATGCGCCGTGTTCGGCTGCGCGATGTGCATTTCCTTGTGAGTTTCCGATTTCTGACGCCAGTATTCGAAGCGGTCGTCGGCACTGGCCAGGAACTCGTCGAAATAGACAGTTCGATTCTTGGCCCACACACCGCCGGGCGAACGGAAGTCGGGAATGCCGCTCTCGGTGCTAATGCCAGCCCCAGTAAACGCGACCGCCGAGTTTGCCTGCGCCAGCCACCCGGCGATTGTGGCGATGTCCGATGCCATCTGGTTCTCACAAAGTAGTATTGCTCGCGAGTTTCCTCTTGCGAGTGTCGGACATTTCCAATTCGACTTCAAGATCTCAGCCGCGGAACCGTCGTCCTTGTTTTACCAGGACAGGAATCGACCATACACCCCTCGTTGTGGACGGGACATGTTTTGCGGGATAAGATTTCTGATCAATGGATTCTGGAGACAATTTCGATGTGCTCGAATGACGGATTATCTCCCCGATGACAGCCTCATAGTGATCTTTTCAAACCGTCCAATCGTTAATCATCAGCTTCTCGTACTGGATTCGTAGCGGAATCGAACAGAACGGCTCGTTTCCAAAAGCTCAGAGGCCAACATGGTTAAAGGTCGAACGAAACAGCCAGAGGCGGTTGTCTATGTTGTGGATGACGACGACTCGTTTCGCGATTCGCTGACGTGGCTCGTCGAATCCATGGGATTCGACGTGCGGGCCTTTGCATCGGCGCGGGCGTTCTTAGAAGACTATCGCGGCGATTGTCCAGGTTGCCTGGTGCTGGACGTTCGCATGCGCGGTATGAACGGCGTCGAGCTTTTGGAAATCTTGCCCGAGAAACATATCAAGATTCCCACGATCATCATGAGTGCGTTTGGCGATGTGCCGACCGCGGTTCGGGCAATGAAAGCGGGTGCCGTTGAGTTTCTGGAGAAGCCGTTCAGCGATCAGGCTCTGTTGGACCAAATCGAACGCGCGGTGGCCAGAGACCGCGAGCGACGCGAGAAGAGCAAGAGGCGAATCGTTGTGCGGCAGCGTGTCGATTCGCTGACACCTCGCGAGTTGGAAGTTCTGGTGCTCATTGGCGCGGGGATGTCGCATCCTGACATTGCCCAGAAGATTGACGTGAAAGTCAGAACGGTCGCCGTCCATCGCGCCAATATCCTGAAGAAGATGAAAGCCACAAGCACGGCCGATCTCATCCGCATGTATCTCTCGATCCAGTTCGACTAGAATCGGTACTTTGCGTGCTGATGGGTCTCAACATGTTGATTGGGATCGATCCGGCGACGCTCACGAAGAATCACAACATCCTGTCGGCGACCCGGCGTGGCCGCCGATTTCACGAGACAAGACCATTGGCCGCAAACGTCGAAACACAACAACTGCAACTTAACGGTGTCCCAATCCGCGATACCTTTGCCGAGGCCTTCTCCATCGTTGGCACCCGATTGATCATCACCGCCTCATCGGAGCAATGGGCCAAGACGGCGGCTGCCGAAACATGTGGTTTCGCGACAAGTGTCATCGCCTGCGACGCCGAAGCCGCGGCCGAAAGAACGATTCCCGTTGCAGAGAGTCCCGACGGCCGTCCGGGGATCAGCGTGCTGCTGTTCGCCTTTAGCCGTGGTGCATTGCAAAAAGCGGTCACGGCGCGAGTCGGCCAATGCGTGCTGACGTGCCCGACAACGGCGTGCTACAACGGTTTGCCGGACACT
This sequence comes from Planctomycetota bacterium, assembly GCA_963582955.1. Classification (GTDB taxonomy): domain Bacteria; phylum Planctomycetota; class Planctomycetia; order Planctomycetales; family Planctomycetaceae; genus CAUZVF01. Next base: position 8,281 of record CAUZVF010000032.1, on the reverse strand, counting down.
CCGAAAGACAAACAGATTATCGTGGGCGGACAGTTGCGGTTCTTTGGCGATGGTTTTCAGCGTTCCAAGAAACTGGGTCCGCGACGACTGTGGCGGATTCCCGTGATGGATGGCGAATTCGTCTGCGAAGACCGATTCGGCACGATCAAAGGTGTTGCCGGCGGAAACCTGTTAATTTGTGGAGATAGCGAGACAGCCGCGCTGACGGCCGCGGAAACGGCGGCCAACGCCATGCGGGACATTCCCGATGTGGCGCTTCCGTTCCCAGGTGGAATCGTTCGCAGCGGCAGCAAGGTTGGTTCGAAATACAAGAAGCTAAAAGCCAGCACGAACGACGCCTATTGTCCGACGTTGCCGACGTCGAACCTGCCGGAAGGAACACGAGCCGTTTACGAGATTGTTATCGACGGGCTCTCATCGGAAAGCGTCAAAGCCGCCATGCGGGCCGGCTTGCATGCCGCTTCACGGTGCGATGGAATCAAACAGATCACTGCCGGTAACTATGGCGGGAAACTGGGCCAGCATCATTTTCATCTTCGAGAACTCGTGTAGCAATCAACTCGTATGAACGCTGATTCGCAATCCGCCCCTGCCCCCGCGAAAGATGCGGAGACTTCGAAATCCACACGGAATCGTCGGATCGGTTACGCACTGATCATCCTTGCGGCAACGATCGTTGGTGCGATTCAGATTTTGATGGCTCTGCCGCTTAGGAGTGCAAACGACCGGTCACGATGGGCCACGGTTTGGTCGTTGGTTGAACGCGGCACGTATCAAATCGACGAGATTGACAGCCAGCGCTTTCAGATCGAGGGACGCAAAGGAAAACACGGCTGGGGCACAATCGACAAGGTTAAACACGAAAAGCATTTCTATTCGACGAAACCGCCTTTGTTTCCGACGTTGGTCGCGGGCTTGTATTGGACTGTCAAGAAAACGCTCGATTGGGATATCTATCGTGACGGTTGGATCGATGCCCGTGTCACTCGATTGATTCTGTTGTTGGTCAACTTGGTTCCAACAATCGTTTGCTTGATACTGCTGGCCGCCATTCTGGAACGGCATGCTCGTTCGAATTTAACCCGATATTTTGTTTTGTCGACGGCAGCGTTCGCGACGTTGCTGGTTCCGTTTCTGGGAATTCTGAACAACCACACGGTTGGGGCTTACAGCGCGATGTTCGCGTTGTACGCCATGATCCGAGTGATCGTCGACGGCAAACGAAAACCGGTTTACTTTGCACTCTGCGGATTTTGGGCGGCCTTCACTTGTTGCAATGAATTGCCGGCCGCACTGTTCGGTCTCGCCACGTTCGGTCTGATGTTGCGGACTTGTCGACGTCAAACGTTGGTGTGGTTTGTTCCCGCGGCGTTGGTGCCGCTGGTCGGTTTCTTCTACACCAATTATTTGGCAACCGGTGGCTGGAAACCGTTTTACCTGTACTACGGGACTGAAAAATACAATTTCGTTCAAAATGGGCGTGAGAGTTATTGGATGAATCCTAAAGGAATTGACAAGGGCGGCGACGCTCCTTGGTCCTATTTCCTGCATTGCACCGTTGGGCACCACGGGATTCTGTCGCTGACACCGGTGTATTTGTTGACGCTGCTGGCGTGGTTTCGACTCGGTCGCTATCGGGATTTCAAGTTGCGTCCGATCATGATGTTGGGGCTGGCACTCAGTGTGTGCGTGCTGGGTTTCTATTTGACTCGCACCGGCAATTACAATTACGGCGGAGTCTCGGTCGCATTACGTTGGATGCTCTGGTTGACTCCGTTTTGGCTGATCGCCATGATCCCGCTGACCGACGATTTGGCAAAGTCCGATTGGTTTCCCGGTCTGGCCGTGATCATTTTGTTGGTTTCGCTCTTCTCGGCTTGGTATCCACACGCGAATCCGTGGCAGCATCCGTGGCTGTTTCAAGTAATGGAATGGGCCGATTTGATCCATTACGACTGAACTACTTGCGAGCATTCCGTCGCATGGGCTCCCGGTACTCCCGACCCGTGGAACGAAAACACGGGCTAGGGACACCAGGGGCCCATGCTACAATTGGTTGCGGCCCAGCCGTGCCAAGCTCTTCGTTCCGCGGCATTGCAAAAAGAGAATGGAGATCGAAAACCGAATGGATTCGCCGGCGACGCATCAGCGGAGGATTCACCGCAAGTTTCTTGTTGTGGCCATTGTTGGGTTAATTGTCGTCATCGGCTATCACAAGTACGGCGATTATCTGTCGATCGGGCGTCTTGCCGCTCACGAATCCGCGTTGAATCAGTTTCGCGTGGATCATCCGTTTCTCGTCTATGGCATTGCCTTTCTGACGTATGTCACGGCGGCCGGGCTGTCTCTGCCCGTTGCTGCTCCGATGACCGTGGCGTTCGGTTGGTTCTTTGGATTCTGGCGGGCTCTGCTATTGGTCAGTTTCGCGTCGACTGCTGGAGCGACCTTGGCTTTCTTACTGAGTCGTTATCTGTTGCGAGATTCGATTCAAAACCGGTTCGGAAGTCATCTGGAAGGATTCAATGAATCACTGCGCCGTGAAGGGGCATTTTATTTGTTTACTCTGCGTCTGATTCCGGCCATTCCTTTTTTCGTGATCAACGTCGTCATGGGACTGACTCCGATTCGCGTGCGGACGTATTGGTGGGTCAGCCAAATCGGCATGCTGCCGGGGACTTGCGTATTCGTTTACTTCGGCGCGCCGCTTCCGAGTCTCGAAGAACTTGCCAAGAACGGGGTGAGTGGAATCTTGAGTTGGCAAATCGTCGTCGCCTTCGTCCTGTTGGGAGTATTTCCGTTGATCGCCAAGAAACTGATCGAGCGATTTCGGCTGCCCGATCCCGATGCACCAACAAACGAAGCGGCGGAGTGAGACGCGGCCGTTTATTCGGCCTGTGACCGGGCCGATCGCTTCTTCGTTTTCCGTTTCTTCTTGCGTTTCGACTTCTTGCCAGTACTCGCGTCCGGCGTCGAGGCGAGCCAAGCAAGACGTCCCAATAATCTCGCGTAGATCAGCAGCGCGGCCGCAATCGCGGGGCCAAGAAAGAGCGGGCGGATTATCGGAAGCGCCATCAAAAAACCAATGTCGCACGCGATCAGCAACGCAAATACGGCTGCAGAAAGCACGTAGAACTGCAACCACCCCAGCCAGAACTTGCCGAGACTCACAACGATCGGTTCGGTCAACGGCATCCAGCGTGAATCCGCTTCAAGAGTCGAAAGTAAAACGACAGGAAACCCGAAATGCATTGTCAGCAACACGGCCACCGTGGTGGAATCGGTCGCTAACGCAACCGCCAAAGTGATAATCCACGCAAGCAGCATCGTCACCGTTGCCGCGTAGGCGACGTGAATCAGCGAGTTCAGCCATTCGATGAATTGGAATTCGGGCCAAGCAGTCACGCGGTCGTTTCCCGCGGCCGTGTCGGTGATGACGGCCAGTAACGCCGCCGCCGCGTACGAGACTGTCCACAATCCCAACAGGGCAACGAGAACGCCCATACAAACAAGGATAATCGCGCCGCCGAACCCGCCAGTTTGGCCTCCGCTCATAACGAATGGCAAAATGCTGACGATCAGAATAAACACCAATATGAACGCACAGAATGACAACCCAACCCACCGCACGACCGAGTCACGCCGCCACGGAAATGTGAACACGCCGGAAATAAACGTCCATCGCGGTGGCGGCGGCAATGCTTCCTGATAAATTTCGGCCTGAACGTCGGAATAAGTCGTGGATACCGTGGTCACTGGCGAGGGACGGGAAACAACGGGAGCTTGAAACTCGTATTGTCCGACGTCTTCCAGAGGTAGTGTCCGCGCCTTTTCCGCCAGGGTTTTCATGACTTCGTCGAGCGGCGGCACTCGGACTCGGACATAGCAGTCTGGACATTTGACGGTTCGCTCTTTCTTGCGCACGGACGGATGAATCCGTGTCCCACAAGTCGGACACACGACTGTCGTGTGTTTGGGAATCTCAATCGTTTTGGCGGATTCTGTTTTCTCCGCGGATTGCTCGCCCGTGCCAACTTCCGTCTGTTTTTCTTGTCGTTCCGCAACGACATTCTTGGCGGGAACTGACTCGACGGCTACATAGTTGACACTGAAGCCGCATTTGGGACATTGCGCTTTCCGTGTTGGTCCGGATTCGGCAACAAGTGCGATATTGCAGGTTGGACAGGTCATTGACATGAAAGAACATGCCGCCTTAGTTGGACAGCGCCACTCAGGACGCAACTCTGTAAAATACTAACCGAAGCGCAAGTCTTGAAGTTGCTTAATTGCTAGTCCCGGAGGGACGACAGCGAATAGCCTGGGGCGCAAGCGAGGAAATCGTCGAAACTGATTTCCTCGCTTGCGCTTCGGGTTAGTAGGCAACGCCGAAGTGGCGCTGTCCAATTAGTACTGACCGATCAATTGCTGTCGTCAATCAGCCGGAACGCGCTAGCGTCCGGTTCTCCTGCAAACCGTGGCACTCACTTTAGATGCAACATTCGGGAAACCGTTGATGGGGGCCAGGAACCTAACGGTTCCCGCTAGCCTGGTATTTTGAGCTTCGTTGCTCTTGGCTAGCGGGAACCGTGACGTTCCTGGCCAAAACGGATAACTGTCCGACTCGTCCTTTAACTTGACGAAACGATACCGTCGGCAAAGTGAGTGCCATTGGCCTTGCGCCCAGCGGCTGATGAATGCGACCGTTATTGATCGGCCGATGCTTAAAGACCGAACACGGCCGACCCAATACTCCGCTTTTTATTGAGCCGGTTGTTGCAATACAGTCCTTCCAATACGAATTCGGCGACGCTTGATTGCAAGTGTGCCGCGGAGCCGCTGCTGGCGAATTCCGGAGCCAGATCGTTGGCGATGCGTTCGATCTGATTTCGAAAATCGCGGATGCCATCAAGTTGGCCGAGGAATTCTTCGGCCGACAATTGTTCGTTGACGTTCAGAGTATTGCCATTCTCGAAATACTCGACCACGTTGCGGAATTGCTTCGTCCTCAAATGCTGATCGAACACGTTCTTGACGGCTTCTTCGGTCAGGCGTGTCAACAGCTTGTCTTCCTCACCCGCTTCTTCCGTCATATTCAATTCCATCTTGCCGCGGGAACTGGAGGCCAGATAGTCCAAATCATTAATCCGCGCCACACAATGCGATTCGCCCAGCACGACCGCCCGCCGCTCGGCGTTGGATATCAGATTCTCGATGTTGGCAATCGACATCCGGACGCTGACACCTGACGACTGATTCACATGCGGGCTGCGGCGTGCCAATCGAGCCGTCTCTTCGATGATCTGTTTCATGAACACGGGGACAAAGACGCTGATTCCGTCGTTGCGTTCGACCCATGCGTTTTCGTCGGTGATCTGGATGCCGATATCGCGGGTCATCGGATAGTGAGTGCGAACAACCGATCCAATGCGGTCTTTCAACGGAGTCACAATTCGTCCGCGGTTTGTGTAATCCTCGGGATTCGCGCTAAACACCATGCACAAATCGAGCGGCAACCGAATCGTGAATCCGCGAATCTGAACGTCTCGTTCTTCAAGCACATTGAACAAACCAACCTGAATTTTTGGGCTGAGATCGGGCAATTCGTTCATGCAGAAGATGCCGCGATGGCTGCGTGGGATCAGGCCAAAGTGCATCACATCTTCACTCGAAAGATGCCGCCCTTCGGCGTGCTTGATCAAGTCGACCTCACCGATGAGATCGGCGATCGTCACGTCGGGAGTCGCCAGTTTTTCGTGGTAGCGTTGGTCGCGTCCAATCCATTCAATCGGACAGTCGTCTTGCTTATCGGCGATCAGATCGCGGGCATACTTAGAAATCGGGGCGAGAGGATCATCGTTAATTTCCGAACCGGCGACGACCGGGATCGCGTCATCCAGCAGATTGGCCAGCATCCGCAGCATCCGTGTTTTCCCCTGGCCGCGCAAGCCCAGAAACAGCATATCATGCCGTGACAACACGGCATTTTGAATCTGCGGGATCACGGTTTCGTCGTAACCGAGAATCCCAGGAAACAGATCCTCACCTGATTTCAATTTGCGAAGCAAGTTGCGCCGCATTTCGTTCTTGATGCTGGCGGGTTCGTAATTGCTTTCGCGAAGTTCACGGAGCGTTTGTGGACGATCGGTCATCGGTGTTTTCATGAAGAGGGATGGAGCGAACGCGATCGATTATAGGCCGGCACCAAACGTCGTCAACGAGCAGCCGCCGTGTCCGAAAGTCAAGACATTACGATCACTTGCGAGACGCACGTCACTAGAGTCGCACGTCACTGTGCAAGGTATTCTCGTGTGTGATAAAATAACGGGCGTTTGATTGTCCGTTCCCTCGACCTGACACCCATGCTCCGAGAGAATCGATTTCGGTAAAACACATGTCCGAAGACGACCGACCACCAAACGAAGCAACGGAACCCATCGCCGGCCGGGCGTCTGACGGTTCGGATGCGCAAAATCCAGAGCATCATGCAAGAGAACCGAATTCCGGCGGAGTCGCGCCGACCGAACGCGTCCTGCAAAGTGAGCAGATGGCTTTTGTGAGCGACCGGTTGAAGGTTTCAGCCTCAAAAATGGTTGATCTCTCTGAACGGACGCTTGGTGACTTTCGGCTGTTGCGCCGGCTCGGCGGTGGTGGCATGGCCGACGTCTATCTCGCAGAGCAATTGTCGTTGAAGCGGCAAGTGGCCATCAAGGTCTTGCGATCCGACTTGGTCGAGGATGAAACGTATCTCAAACGCTTCGAACAGGAAGCGAAGTCGGCGGGATCACTCAATAATCCGAATATTGTACAAGTATATGCTATTGGTCAAGATCAAGGAGTTCACTTCATCGCGCAAGAGTATGTGCATGGAATGAATATGCGTGACTATGTGTCACGCAAGGGGCCGCCGGAAGTGTCGGTCGCGCTGCACTTGATGAAATAAGTCGCGTCAGCACTGCAAGTGGCAGGCGAGGCTGGGATCGTGCATCGTGACATCAAGCCGGAAAACATTCTTTTGACTCGCAAGGGCGAAGCCAAAGTCGCCGATTTTGGGCTGGCCCAATTGAACCGGGCGGGCGAGCGGTTGGATCTGACGCAAGTCGGCATGACCATGGGAACTCCGCTTTACATGAGTCCCGAGCAGCTTAGCGGCCATAAGTTGGATCATCGCAGCGATCTCTATTCGTTCGGAGTCACATGTTATCACCTCTTGGCCGGCCGCCCGCCGTTTCGGGATGACCGTGATGCGACGGCGCTGACGGTCGCCGTCAAACATTTGAACGAGGAACCGCCGCCGCTCGCCGCCCGCCGTCCCGACCTGCCGCGTGAGTTGTGCGAAATCATTCATCGATTGATGGCCAAGGCTCCTGAAGACCGGTTTGCCGATGCCAACGCGGTTTTGCAAGAGTTGAAGCAGCTCAGCAAGACGTTGAAGCAATCGCCCGGCGAATTGAAATGGGACGATGATACGACCTGCGAAGATTCCGGCCTGATCTCGCGACTGACCGCACGTATCAACACGAAAGTTGCCGTGATGGTTGTTTCCTGTGTTTTGGTGGGACTGGTTTCAGCCGCCATCGGTTGGGCAACGCGGACTGCTAACCCATTGGAATCACCCGTGACGACGAAACCAGACGTGCAAGTCTTCGACAATGCGAAGCGGCAATACTTTTACGCGATGTCGTTGGGGGAAGACGAGAACAAAGAAGAAGCATGGCAGGCAGTGATCGACCACTTTCCCGAAGCGGAACTCGAAAAGCGTCGCGCCCAGGAACAGCTCGCCATTTTGTATCTAAAATCGAAGCGATCCGAACAGGCCGTCGCGATTCTGGACGAATTTGTCAGCGAGGGCCAGACCAACGAATCGTTGCACGCCATCGGATTGGCGGGTCTGGCCATTGCGGCGGGCATGAACGGTGACGAATCGGGATCGCAGCGAATGCTGGCTGAGCTGGAGCCGAAGGTGCATCAAATCAGCCCGACCATGGGCGACTTGCTGTTACAGTTTCTGAATCGGTTCGGTGGTTTTTTGGATGATTTGCTTCGACAGAATCTGAGGAAGACGCTCGAAGAACGCGCCGATCTGACTTAGCAATTGGAAATCAATGAGTTCCCGAATTAAGAAGCGATGGGAGGGCGAGGCTCCTGCCGAGCCGCTACTCGTCGGTATGCGGTTTGGCCGGAGCATCGCCCTCCCAAATTCGGGAATCTAATTCGTAGCAGTTTCTTAGTTTTACTGTCCAAAGTCGTGTTCATCGCTTTAAGTTATTCTGGTACTTGTACTTCT
>CAUZVF010000031.1:0-14236 GCA_963582955.1 Planctomycetota bacterium | reverse complement strand
CGCCGTCTCTCAGGTTGTTTCGATCGATTGTGCATGGCGAGAAACAATCGACGGCCAACAATCAACTCGTCTCGAAGTTGATTGTTGACCGACAAATGCTGGTCTCCTCTAAATTGTGCCGGGGTCTTGCCAATTCGTGACATCGTCTTCCGTGCCGTCTTGTCCGTCGAGCCCCATCGACCAGATGGCCGGTATGCCTGCCGAATTTTGGCGGTCGCCTGTCGGCGGGTATTCGTATTGCAATTGATTCTGCCATGCGTCGAGCGGTATTTTCGAGAGATAGGGCGGCCTTGGTTGGCCGGTCGTTTTGTCGACAGGCTGCAGCAGCAACTCCAGCACCGTTTCGGTATCCCCCGTTGGGTAAATACCGTCATTGGCGACCGCGTAAATCTCCACAGCCTTTTCGAAACCACTGATGCTGGCACGCGTTGCCTTGACATAGGCTTCCTGTTGGCTGCCGATGAAGTTGGGCACAACCATCGCCAACATGACAATGATGATGCCCAGCACCAACAGGACCTCGATGAGAGTAAAACCACCGCGGCATGCTCTTGATTTTTCGGTGCAACGGCTGGGCTGAAGACTTCGGCGAATATTCATGATTTGTCTCTCCTGTGTGACAACCGCAATGGATGTCTGTTTCAAATACGATCCGTTGGATCTGATTTCCGGGTTAAATCGCTCCCGACATCTTGAAGACCGGCAGCAGCAACGCCACGACGACGAATAGGACCAACGCCGCCATCACCATTAGCATGGCGGGTTCCAAAAGGCGCACAAACAGTTCCAATTGCCGATACGTGTGACGTTCCATGGTGTCCGCGATATCGATCAATACCTGTTCCAAATTGTTGGCCTCTTCACCCACGGCGATCATTTCAACGACTTCTTCGGGAAACTGTCCGCTGGTCGCCAGTGGCCGGGCCAACGTCTTTCCCTCCGAAATGTTGTCGGCCGCGTTTGCGATCGCCTCACTGAGGACTCGGTTACCGGTTGCGTCTTTTCCAATCCGCAACGATTGAAGAATAGGGACGCCGTTGTGCAGCAGCGTGCCCAAGATTCGGCAGAAACGGGAAATCGCCAGGCTGCGGACGATCGGTCCGATTCCCCACGTCGCGAGCCGCACCTTATCCAGCGAAAAACGACCCGCGTCGGTCTTGACGTACTGTGCCAAGAATATCATGCCGACGATCAGGCCAATCACCGCGACGATTCCGTACTCGCCCAGGAAACCGCTGATGCCCATCAGTATTTCGGTCGCCACCGGCAACTCGCCCTGTTCGTCGAGCTTTTTGAAAATGGGAGCGAATTTGGGAACAAACCAGACGAGCAACGCGGTAACGATCATGCCTCCAGCGACCAGCAGAAAAACGGGATAGGCGACCGCGCCGGCCACACGGCTCTTTAAGTCTTCGTTGTGTTCCGTGAACGACGCAATCCGTTTCAAAACGTCTTCCATGAAACTGCCTTCTTCGCCGGCACGCACCATGCTGACGGCGAGTTCCGGGAAGACCTTGGGCCGCCGTCGCATCGTTTCCGCCAACGGAGTTCCGTCGGCAACCTCGTCCCGAATCTCTTGCAGAACCAGTTTCAGCGCGGCGTTCGAAGTCTGACGTTCCAGCAATTCCAAAGATCGCAACAGCGGGACCCCGGCCCGCAACAAGTCGGCGAGCTGAGAGTAGAACATGGTCAAATGCCGCGCTCGGACCCGCTTGCCTTTGTAACGCTGTTGCAACTTGGCCGCGTCGGCCAGATCGATTTGCACCGGGAAGAGCTGCTTCGTTGCAAGCGAAGACGCCACTTCGTGCTCGCTGCCGGCAGTCAACAACCCGGTCACTTGCTGGCCGGACATTTCACGGGCAATGTACTGAAATTCAGGCATTCGTAAATACGGACTCGGTGGGTGTCAAGTCACCTTTCGTGATGCGAACAATTTCCTCGACATCCGTGACACCTTCCAACACTCTTTGCCATCCGCACTGGCGAAGCGTCGTCATTCTATTCTTGAGAGCGTAATGCCGAATCTGAGCGGAACTGGCCCGTTCGACGCAAAGCTCGCGGATTCCGTCGTCGGTAATCAATAATTCGTAGATTCCCGTACGTCCGGCAAAACCCGTGTCACGGCATTCCCGGCAGCCAATTGGTTTCCAAAGATCGATCGCAACCGGCTTTGGAAAATCGTGCGGCAAGTCGTCGTCACGCGGGCTGTAGGCAGCTCGGCACTTCTTGCAGAGCCGCCGAATCAATCGTTGGGCCAGCACGGCTTCCAACGTGCTGGCCACCAGGAACGGTTCGACCCCCATGTCGGCCAGCCGCGTAAACGCCGTCGAAGCATCGTTCGTGTGCAGAGTGCTAAACACGAGGTGCCCGGTCAACGACGATTGAATGGCCGCATCGGCGGTTTCCTTGTCACGGATTTCACCAACCAGAATCACATCGGGATCGTGCCGCAGGATGCTGCGCAAACCGTGCGCGAATGTCAGTCCAATTTTCGAATGCACGTGAATTTGGCAGATACCGTCCATCTGGTATTCAACGGGATCCTCGACCGTGACAATCTTGGTCGTGGGATCTTTGATCTCGTTAAGGCAACTGTAAAGAGTTGTCGTTTTGCCGCAGCCGGTGGGGCCAGTGACGAGAATAATCCCATGCGGGTGTGTAATGAGTTCTTTGAACGAGCGGACCATATCGTCGGGCAGTCCGACGTTTTTCAGATTGAACACCATGCGAGTCTTGTCAAGCAATCTCAGCACGATGCCTTCGCCGTGCAACATCGGGATGATCGATACGCGGACGTCGATTTCGCGGCTTTGAATCCGCAGCTTGATGCGGCCGTCTTGCGGCAGCCGTTTTTCGGCGATGTTCAGCCGCGACATGATTTTCAGCCGCGTCACGATGGCCGAATAAAACTGCTTGATCTCGGGCGCCACCGGTTGCACGCGCAACAGCCCGTCCATGCGGTAACGAATTCGTAATCCACGCTCTTGCGGCTCGATGTGGACGTCTGTGGCGGTAAGCTGCAAGGCCTCGACCAACAATTCGTTAACCAGCCGGATCACCGACGCGGCTTGAGCCTCGCCGGCCAGTTCCGAATCGACTTCGGAAATGTCTTCCAGCAATTCAACGTCGTCGTCACTCTGCAGAGCCACCAGTTCGTTGATCGTGTCACCGCCGACACCGAGATTGTCTTTGATCAGTTGGACAAGATCTTCGCGCCGCGCCAGGACCGGCTCGAGACGGAATCCACTCAGCGAACTGAGTTCGTCGAGTGCTTCCAGATCGAACGGATCGCTGGTCGCCACGACCACGCGGCCATTATTGCGTTCCAGCGGCAATAACGAATGCCGGAAGATGGCCGTCGTCGGAAACTCAACCAGCAAGTCCCGGTCGATGTCGTATTCGGTCAGGTCGACGTACCGCATTCCCAATTCGTCGGCGAATGCTTGCAAAGCGTCTTCCTCGCTGACCATGCCGAGTTCAATAACGACTTGGTCGACGCGTTTTCCGTTCGACTGTTCCTCAGCCAACTCCATTTGATGGGGGCTGACCAGTCCGCGTCGTAGTAATACTTGTCCGATTTCCATCTCTGGCCCAATACGTTGGCGTCAAGCGTGACGGTGTGATGCGAATAGCAGGGAGACTCAATCCGTTAACGGCCAATTCGGTGGGGAATCAATGTTATTGCTGAAGATATAGGATAACAATAACCAGACGAGTTGTCTGGGTTTTTCTTTCAGAAAGGAAATTCCAGGGGAATGTCGCCCATCCGTGGCACTGCAACCGGTCGATTCTCCGTCCTCGGCCAATTCCGCGAAGTCTTAGGCCATCAACGGCCCCGTGACCCGAAAAAGCGGCTTCGATCAAATCCACCGCGCTAGTCACCTCGTCCGCCAGATCCGCCCCGGCCAAAACCGCTGCTGCTGCCAGGACGGAATCCGCTGCTGCCGCGCTGGCTGCTGCCGCGTTGGCTACCACCTTGCTGCATCATGCGCTCTCGCATCCGTTGCATAAAGAACTCACGCATCTGATCTTGCGAACCACCTGCACTCGGCCCCGATCGCGATGAACCGTTCGATGTCCGTGTTTGTCCCGTCGTGCTGACCTGGACTTTCGGAACTAACGAGATCAACGCCTCTTGCATCACCGCCGAATTGACGTTCTTCAGTTTCTGGACACGCACTGTCCGGTTTGCCGCGAGTGCGGCATCGTCTAGTGATCTCACCAATCCCTCAACTTGCTGAAACAGTGCATCGCTGGCCGAAACGACCAGCATGTTCGTGCGCGTGTCAATACCCAGGGTCAGACGTATCTCGCGTTGCTGGGAATTTCCGCCGCGGGAACTTCCACTCCGACCGCCTCGGCCGCCCATCAACATGGCAAGTGGGTTCTGGCCGCCGCCGTTCTGTTGACTGGATCCTTGCATGTAGTCCTTGTAAACGTCCTGCACAATCTGGGCGACGTCGGAAACATTGGCATGCAAAACCTCGATGTTTCGCGGCGCCCGTTCACGCAATTGTTCGGGCGTTTCTGACGCATCCAAATAGACCAGCATGTCGGCCACTTTTTGAACTTTTGCGGCAGGGCCGCTGACGAAGAGCGAGTTTGTACGCGTGTTGGGAATGATTCGCAGTGTCATCGGCCCCGTTCCGAGTGACGATAGTCCCGACATATCCATCAGGCCACGGCCCATCGATGACAACCCGCCCGTGAAATCGCCAAACAGTCCCCCACCTGTCGACGAACTGCCTGTCGAGACCGAACTGTCGGGCAAGAGACGTTCGAGTAACGACGCCGTATCCATCGCGTCGGCAGAACTGAGATAAAACAACGTCCAAGTCTGACGAGCGGGCAAGGCCTGTGCGAGGTTTTGAAACATTTGTTCGAATCGATCCAGCGCCTCTTCATCATCCGACATGATCACCAGGTTTCCGCCGTTAATCGTGATGACAATCGGTGACTCTTGCTTGCCGGGCGTCTTTCTCGGCAGCGGCTCGGCCGACGATTTCTCTTCCTGATTCAAGGCGTTTGAAACCCGAATCGTCCGAGCTTTGCCAAGCGGCGCGACCGATGCAAACGAGTTTGGCTTTTCAGTGTTTGGCGAATTCCGCTCCGTTCTGGTGTCAGGCGCGGCAGTATCTTTTGTTTTCTTGGCAGGCGGCGGTTGCGGAATCTCTTCGTACCGTTCCGGTCGCAACGAACTGCCCCGAGCGGGGAAGCGGCGTTCGCGGATTGCTCCACGATTCGACGGAATAACAACTCGAATGGGATTCGATTCGGACTGACCCCACACCTTTTCGAGCATTTCGACAAAGTCCTCGGCGCTGCGGCCATTCAGATTCAGCGTCCGGATCCTCCCGCCCCCGATGCCAATGCCACCTTCCGGCATCATCTGTGCGATAAGGGTTTTGATCTGAGTCACCTGATCGTTGGTACCACGAACCAGCAACGCGTTGGCGACCGGATGCGGTTGAATCGTCGGTGCGTTTTCTCGATCGGCGAGAAACAGCGATTGCAGCGTCGCCGTCGCGGTGTACGAGTCAATGCGTCCCAGTTGAACCACGGCAACGGTCGATCCACCACCCTCGCCATCTAATCGGCGAATGACATTCGCGATTTCCTTGTGCAGTTCGGGAGTTGCAAAAACGTGAAGTCGACGGGCGCGTCCATCTTCGTTCACGACCGATCCGGGATACAGGACTCCCAACGTCTTCGCAACTTCCACCGCGTCGGCCGAGTTCAGTTGATAGACCTCAAGGTACGGTTCGTTGTTACGGCGGGATCGAGCAATATCGCTCGTCGCTTCAACGTCAACCGCCTGGATTGACTGCTCGACAATCTTCATTTCGGCGGGAGGCGCTGTGACAAGCAGGCTATTCGTGCGCGGATCGATTGACACGTTGACTTTGTCGTCTCCAGCACCGCTGTTGGGCTGCCGCGATGAACTCGATGTTGTCGTCGGAGTGCGTGAGGGTGTGCGGCTTGCAAACCGAGGATCTTGAAATCGACTGCTGCCGAACCGCGAACTTTGGAATCGTGATCCAGAGGATGATGAGGATGCACCGGTGCCGCTTTGACTCACATTCTGAACGCCGCGGGCCGACAGTCCGAACAAATCGCGAACGATATCCTCGGCGTCTTCGGCCGCGATGTGTTTCAGAGGAAATGCTTTGAACAGCCGGCCGTCGCCGACCGGCACATCTCCGAGCAGCCTGACGACACGGATCAAATTGCTCCCGATGTCGGTCACCACCAACCGGTTGATCTTGCTTAACGCGACTGCGTTCCCCTGTGGGCCCAGCAACGCTTGGATTTCTTCCGCCGCCGCGGCCGGGTCAAGGCCTTCCAACGGCAAGACAATGCTCAGCAGCTCGTTCTTACCACGATTCTCTAATTCCGAAACACTGACTTTCGGAATCAGGTTTGGCGGGATAGGGTCATCAAGGCTCATTACGACCAGAGCTTCGTCACGTCTTACCATGATGAAGCCTCTTTGAAGTAACGCCCCATTCAAAACATCAAGTGCCTCGGTAGGCGTGTACTTACCCTTGTCGAAATAGGTAAACGAGCCAGGCGGTGTCGTGTCCAAGTCAAGAGTCAATCCGGCGGCGTCCGCGAACAGCTTCAGCACATCGCTCCACGGAGAATACTGAAAGTTAAACGACAGTTGCTTGGGCTGACCGTCTTTTCCATGACCCTTGCCGTTGGATGCGAACGATGTGACAACTTCCTTTTTCTCCTCGGTGCCGTCGGCGTTGACGGTTGTACCGGTGTCAACCGGCTGAGCGGCGGGCTTCTTTGCCTCGGTGGGTTTGGCCGGTGCCTCCGACGTCGGCTTGGGCTGGCCGTCATTCTGGGCGAGCGCCACCGGAGGTGGTCCTAGTTTTTTCTGCCAAGATTGCTTTTGAGTGTCCGTTAACAAGCCGAGAACTTTTTGCTCGGCTTCCTTTCGCATCTTCTCGCGCTTCTGTTCGACTTCCGTGTTTGCTTGCCGACGTTCTTCTCTCGGCAAGTTGCGCATTGACGCATATATCTCGGACTGCTGTTTCTGGATGTCGTCATAGATCGCCTTAATCTTCGCTTTCTGTGCGTCGTCCAGCTTTAAGTCGGCGGCGACCTCATCCTGCCTCAGTGCGCGAATCCCCTGAGTATGCAATGTTAATTGCTGAAGTCGTGCGAACTGCTGTTGCGAAATGATTTGCTTGAGTTCAGCTTCGGTCTTTTTCCGTTGAACGTTTCGCAACTCGCCGATTTTGGCGAACAACGCCGTCCGTTCTTCGTCCGACACGTCCCGCAACTTTGGGTAAAGCTCGGCTAATTCCGGCGTCGGCTGCCGAGAACGGTCAAGCAGTTCCCTGATCTTCTCCTTCTGCTCTTCGGTGATTCTTAACTCGGACACAGCCGCATCTTGGCGGACAACCGACATCATGCCACCATCGCCGCGACCACCACCACCGAAGAATCGTGAGGATCCACCTCTGGAACGTTGTGCCTCGATTGACTCAAGACCGCTCGTTAGGCCGAAAAACAGGGCAAGTGTGAACGCTATCCATTGATGAGCGCGTGGCATGCTGCAATTCCTTGGTGGTTTGGGAATCAAAAGTGATCGATCCATGGCCGGGTCCATTTGTCTTGTCCGCCTGACACTGCGAAAAGTACGCGAATCGATACCCGAGAACCGGACATTTCAATGGCTGTGCCGTAACATTGTTAATACGTGTAGAGAACGAGGATTCTACACGTACATACAACGTAAAGACAAAGGCTAATCGCCCGGTGGCACCCGACGATAGTCGAGTTTCTGGTTGGTCACCGTATTTAGATATACTTAAACGGGTTATGGCAAGTTTCAGGATTGTCAACTGGCGGATTCCAAAGCGTCTTTACATGGCAGTGTCGGATATCGTACGTTAATGACAAGGTCAAGCGGTCACAATGGGCTCGATAATTGAGGTGTCACGATGGCGAAATTGATTTTGAATCCGTACAACCAAGTCGCGTTAATGGTGTGCGTGTGCGGTTTTTCGTTATTGAGCGTTTCAGAATCTGCGTTGGCCCAGGGCTCATCCGACCGAATGTCGCGGATGTTCGATTATATGGACCGCAATCGCGACGGCCGGATCGATCGCGACGAGGCCGCGCGAATGCCAGGTACGATGAGGGATGCGCTCCAAAACTCAGGGCTCGACCTCTCTCGCGGCATTTCACGCGACCAATTGACTCGCGAAATGCCCCGGATCATCGAATCAATGCGCAGCCGGTTTTCATCAAGCCGTGGAGGATTCGGAGGTTCGTCCCGTGGTGGAATTGACCGGGGCGGGCGCGGCGGATTTGATCGAGGCCGCGGTGATTCGCGAGGCCGCGGGTCTGCATCCGGCAAGAAGGAAAAGAAGCCGCGGCCACGTGTCACGGTCGATCTTCCCGAACAATACAAAGAGCAAGACAAGAACAAAGACGGCCAGATCGCTCTTCACGAATGGCAACGATCCGCATTTGCACAATTCATGGCATTCGATATCAACCATGATGGATTCCTGACACCTCGGGAACTCGTCAAGGCCGGCAAACCAACGGCAACCGGCGGATCCAGTTCATCGACGAAGGTGACGACGGTTTCTCGAACGACTTCGTCAAGCTCAAAACCCACATCCGCCGCGCCAAGCTCCTTGAGTGGCAGCGGATCGAGCGGAGTTGA
This sequence comes from Planctomycetota bacterium, assembly GCA_963582955.1. GTDB lineage: Bacteria > Planctomycetota > Planctomycetia > Planctomycetales > Planctomycetaceae > CAUZVF01. Next base: position 5,544 of record CAUZVF010000031.1, on the reverse strand, counting down.
TAAGAACAGCCGCGAAGCGCGTTACGCCAGCTTTGTTTTTCGGTCACTCGACAAGAACAAGGACGGCTCATTGACGGCCGACGAATGGGAACGCAGCCGTCGCACAAGGCAGACGTTCGAAAAGGCCGGCATCACATTGGCCGTGCCAGTGAATTCTGACCAGTTCCTGCAAAGTTATGTGCAGGTCAAGAAGAAGAAGTAAGGAACGGCCGGTCAATGAGTGTCGCCTTTCGCTCCGCGAAAGTGGCGCAACTTTCGCGGAGCGAAAGGCGACGATGCGTGAGTTAATGATAGGCCAGTCGTCGAGACCGTTCTACAACCCCTCGCGTTCTTCGATGCGACGAGCGATGGCGCTGCCGATCAATCGTAGAAATCCTTCGTCGAATTCAATGCGAGTCCGCCCGCCGGTTTCCGTTGGGCGGAATTCGACACGGATGAAATCGTCTTTTCCAAATGCGGCCCGCACCGCCTCCAAAAACCGGCCCTGCTGATCAACCGGAGCCATGTCGATCCAGCTCCGTGGATGCATCGTAAATCGGAACGGCGCATTCGCAAGACGGCTCGGCGGGCCCTTATGAGACTCGGCAACCTTGTCGATCGTGTCCTTAAGTGTGGTCAGCGCGTCTTCACCACCGAGAGCGAACCAGATGGCATTCGGGCCAGCTCCAACAAAGAATGATGGCGTCTCACCGTAAATTGCTTCTTCCTGCCGACTTGCTCGCTCGCCGCGGTCACCCCGCATACGGTGGATGATGATCTCTTTATGCGACGCGACGTTCAATTCCAATTCCGACATTCCCGGACTGTTCCGCACCGTTGGATCTTGTAACAGCTTCGTCAGCGAGGCGGAAAACGTGTGACCGAGCTTGATCTTCAGTCCGCCGACCAGCACCATCTTTTTCGGCGGCTCACCCAAGAACTGAGCGAACATGTCAAAGGTACCCTCTTTGACGGTTTCGCGCAGCGACTCGAACATGCCAGCGGTGATCGGACTGGGCGGCGTCTCGACCGTCTTGCCATCGGCGGCTGCCGCGACTCCCTGTTCTCTGTTCAAACCGGTGGTGACGGCCTTTTCCATGGCGTCAATCGTCTCATTCATCGTCTTTTGGCTCGACGGTCCCAACCCCCAGGCCGTCGAGAAAGTCAACGGGGCGGGCTGATCGAGCATCACGGCAAAATAGCTGCGCTTGCCGCCGATATCTTTCAAATGCTTGGCGAGTTTGCTGTCCTTCGTCGCATCGATGGCGATATCGATTGTGGCTTGCTTCTTCTCTTTCGAGGCCTTGATGCCAATCGTCAGCGATTCACCGTATTTGATGACCAAGTCTGTGAATTCCAGCCAACTGTCGCCGTTTGCTTTACGAACCTGATAGGCGGCTTCCGGCTCGTTGTCGTGTTTCTGCAGATTCGCCGAAGCGGCGATTTTCAGGAAGTTCAGGAATATTTCTTTCGTAGCATCCGGTACGCTTTTCAAATTTGCCGAAGCGGCGATATCAAATCGGCTTGTGAGCCGCTGCGTCACTTTTTCCGGACTGGGAAAGTTGCGATCGAGATCGTCGGCATTGCGTGTTACGAACAAATATCCATTACTCAAAAACGCATTCATTTTATCTCCACGCCCGACCAGTTCGTATCGGTTTTCGCCCTCGGCGGCCGCTTTCATTTTCACCGGGCCGATCGATACCGTCTGCATGAACTCGTCAATATCAGTCACCGGGACAAATCCAATCGGTACGGGCGATGGAATCAGCCCGAGTCCCGGATCGAGAAAGACCATCAATCCGAAAGGTTTGTCGCGGTCCATTCCCTTGAAATCGCGGACGTTGGCCAGCAATCCGCCGACGAAGTCAGAAATCTCGGGACGTCCCGCGGCTTCGAAGACATAGTCCATGTCGCCCAGCAACCGCTCGACACTGGCAAAGTTGATAATCGCCAGCGGCAGCCGTGCTTTCGTTTCGTCGTCTGAATCATTGTCTTGCGATCGATCCTGGGCGTAGAGCCGAGTTGATTGCGTCGTTGTCAGAATAGCGAGTGCCAACAGTGCCGGCAGAAATGTTCGAGAATGCCGATTGAACACAGGAGACTCCTAGAAAGTGTACAGACAAAATCAACCGCAACGTTGCAGTCTCGACCGAGTTGCACGTGACCTTGGCATAGCCATCTTGTAATTGTCCGGTTCAAGTTGTCAATCCGCGTTCTTTTCGCCGCCCCGATCGGACAAGACGAGACCGCTCTGCCCTATTACCCTAGCCGAATACACTGAGTTTCGACAATTACGGACAAAGATGCAATGAGCCGGGTGCGACGCGTCAAAACGGCGCGTCGCCATCATCATCGGCAGCCGCCTCCGCCAATTTCGCGTTGATGGCGTCGACATCGTCCGATTTCGCCGATGATGCCGATCCACCGAGAACTTGGTAACTGACCGCCTCGGCATTCAGGAAGAATTTGACTTCACTGCTGGGATCCCGCTGCCACTTTCGGCCGCTCAGGCGATAGGTGATCTCAACTTCGTCTCCGACACTCATATCGTCGACGGTATCGCAAGCGTCTTGAATAAAATCGACGGGGATGAAATTCGTAAACCGCCCGCTGTCGTCCTCGAGCACGACTAGCCGCTTGCGGAACCCTTTTTGGCCGTATGTTTTTGTTTCCTCGATCAAGTGAACGACACCGCGAACTTTTGCATCACTCATGGCCGGATCCTTCGAAGCTGAAGTCAAGTGGAATCCGTGAGCCTTCGGCAAGCCAATTCGATCAGCCGTTGGCACAACAACGACATCCTATCCAGCTCTCCGCGTGAAATAAACAAACGAACTCAGGCAAAAAGATCACTGATCGCGTTTCCGTCGGCCAATGTGCGCGGCCGGATGGATCCACCGAAGACTCTCATCTTGTCGCATCTCAACCGATGTCACCCATATTGCAATCGAAAGTCACTTCGGTTGCAATCGGTGGCCCAGCAATGCGATTCAAGAACAGTTTACCACGGAAAAGACAGACAGTGGTCATCACGCCTCCTCATTCTGAATTCACTAAAATCAGGACGCTTTCGTCCTGATGAATAGTTTCGCGCTCACATTGATTCTGGTTTCGGCGTTCATTCACGCCTTTTGGAATCTGCTGCTCAAACGCACTGGAGGCGGTGTCGCCGTCATCTGGCTCTATTCGGCTCTCGCCGCGGGCATGTACGCGCCCGTGATGATTGGTTTCATCATCGTCGAGCGGCCAACTCTGGGAGCCATGCAGTTCGGTTTCATTATCGGGACGGGAATTCTGCACTTGCTGTACTTCTTGCTGCTGCAGCGAGCATACAGCGTTGGCGATCTATCGCTTGTCTATCCGTTGGCGCGGGGAACGGGACCAACACTCTCGACGATTGCTGCAATTCTGATCTTGGGCGAACGTCCCAGCACGACGGCCTTTTGCGGATTCGTCCTGGTCGTTGCGGGGACAGTTCTTCTGACGTTCACACCAAGAGACGGAAGAGCCGGCAACACTCGCGCCGCCGTGGTTTATGGCTTGCTGACTGGAATTTGTATCGCGACCTACAGTGTGTGGGACACTTACGCCGTCAGCGAGATCGCCGTGCCACCGTTGGTGCTGCAGATTTGCAGTGAGGGCTTCGTGGCGCTGATGCTGACGCCGTTCGCACTGCGGAATTGGGATCAGGTCAAGTCGGCCTGGACGGGTCATCGCGGCAAACTGATTGGCATAGGCATCTGTCAGCCCGCTTCTTATCTAATGATTTTGACGGCTTTGGTTTTCACCAATCTCAGCTATGTCGCGCCGGCACGAGAAATCAGCATCCTGGTCGGTGCCGTCATGGGTAGCCGTTTCCTTGGCGAGGAACATTCAACACGAAGAATCGTCGCCGCGCTGATTATGGTCGCGGGCGTCGTCGCGTTGGCGATTGGATAACCGTAAGCATTCGTGGACGGCCGGCCGCGCAGCTCACGGACAACGTCGCCAAGAAATCGGCGAACGGCATCAACTGCCCGTGAGGATTCCTTGCGGGACTAATTGCGATTCAACGGATGATTCGCGGAATTCTTGACGCAGTTCGCCGTTTAGGGCGCTTTGCAATGTATGTGCCAAGTGTTCGGCAGCCCAAGTAACGAGTGAACGTTGGTAATCGAGGAATGGTTCCGAGTCGCCGCGGCTGAACGTGATGACTCCGATGACTTCCTGTTTTTGCACCAACGGCGCGACAACGGCACTGCCGATACCTTCTTGAATCCCGATTTTTTCGAGATCGATGACGTCGAACGTCCGAGCCTCGGACTGACCGATCAACTCGGAACTCAGTGAGTTTTCGCACTTGATCCACAGCGATTCGATATCAGCGTCGAGTGGGATACCGGATCGAATCAGCACCTCGATTTCGTCGGTCCGATCGGGCTTGTTCAGCGAGAGGACAACGCGGTCGGCTCCGATGATGCCCATCAGCCGGGTCAGAAAAGTCTCGACCATCTTCATCGGTGTTTCAAAGGGCAAGTCGCAAATCGTACTCAGATCCAGCATTTGTTGCGTCGATTGCAATTGGTACTGCCGCGTCTCGAAGACTTTGGTCCGCTTCAGCGTCACGGCAACGCTTGACATGACCTGTTTCGCCAGCTCGATTTGCTCTTCGACCTGCGCGTCGGACGCGCACAACTGAGTCGTAATCAAAACGCCATCCAATTCTTCTTCTTCGCTGATGGCGATCAGATAAACTCGTTCGGCCTTCAGCAGATCTTCGGACGACAGGTTTGGCAGATATTGGTTTTCCATCAAAGACGATTCTTCAACGACGACACTTCCATCACGCCGTACCCGTTCAAGCAGTTCGGAATCGATTTGCAGGTTTTGCCGCGATTGATCGGACAGACCGCGGCTCGTGACGACGACCGCCGTGTTCGAATGGATTTGTAACAGCGCCGCGAATCCACTGTTTTGGTCTGGTACAAATCGGCGAAGCAGGAATTCCAATGCGCGCTCGACTTTCGGCTCGGCGATGAAATCCCGCAGAATATGATTGGACATATCGGCCGCCGTGCCGTCCTTGCGGACAACCAGTAATTCGTCAGTCAGGCGTTTTACCAAATCTTGGTCGGATTGTGCTTGAGATCGCAGGCGATACACTCGCACGAAATGCAGGAAGTACTGCGCCAGACAAACTGCCGTCAAAGCGACAATGTAACCGCCCGACACGCTTGTGCTGACGAACTCAAGAAACCGTTCGAAAGCTTCGCTGAACATCGATTCCACGGGACCACTCAATTCTTTGGGAAATGTTTGAGGCTGTCGGAGATAAGGTCGCTTCTAGGTGTTTGCATCGATTCCAAGAACCAGTTTCAAAACCAGCGGACGTGAGTCCGTGCAATCCGGAGGCTAGCTCCCAATGGCACTCACTTTACCGACGGTATCGTTTCGTCAAGTTAAAGGACGAGTCGGACAGTTATCCGTTTTGGCCAGGAACCTCACGGTTCCCGCTAGCCAAGAGCAATGCAGCTTGAACTTCCCCAGTTTTAGTGGGCGCGGTGTTAGGGTTAGTTGGGGCAG
>CAUZVF010000030.1:0-14301 GCA_963582955.1 Planctomycetota bacterium | reverse complement strand
TGAGCTGTTCGGCAGGTTGGATCCCCATCGACCCCGCGTCGGTGGAATTGTGACTTAAATGCTACGCGAATCGGGTAGCTCTCAAGTCATTTTCCCACCGACACGGGGTCGGTGGGGGGCAGCTTGATTGTTTGCGAGGTCGGTTGGAAGCTGTAACGCGCGTCGTTCACCCCTTTTCGGCCAACACATGATCCGAGATTATTCGTAGTTCTTCGTAGAATTGGCACGCCATTGTAGGATGAATTCATGAATTCGGATCACGAGACTCCTCCCGCTAATCGTGCTCCTTCATGGCCAGTGTGCGTGGCTCTGTTGTTGTTGATTGGTTTTTGCGTCTATTTTTTCAGCATTACGCTGCCAAACAATCCTGAATACAGCCGGCGCGAGTTGCTGGAACTACTGCCCGTCAATCTGTTGGAGAACATCGACCCCACTCCGACACAAGACGCGCCCGCGTCGGGCTGGCACAATCTACCGCAACGTTTCGACTTGATGCTGGTTGCGGGGATCGTTCTGTCCGGCGCGTGGGGAATCGGACATCTTCTGCTTCGCATTCTTCGCATTCCTTTTGAACGCAGCCAAGTCGAGCGGACGGTGTTTGCGTTTGGCTTGGGCCTGTCAGCTCTGTCATTAACGACTCTGGCATTCGGCATGGCGGGATTGCTCGAACGAGCACTGCTGGGCGGACTGATCGCTCTGGCCGTTGTGACAGAAGTCACGTTGCGAGTGGTGACTTACAGGCGACGCCAAATTTCGGAGAAGAATCAGGCACCACCCCATCTTGTCCGACCCACGGCACCAAAGGATAAGACGCGAAGAGGTGACCGCGAATTTGTCTCGTACAAAACTGCCAAAATCGGCGTCGTTGTTCTGGCGATTACGCCGTTCCTACTCGCGATGTTCTTGGGATCGATGCTGCCGTCCGTTGAGTTCGATGTCAAGGAATATCACCTGCAAGGTCCGAAGGAGTTTTACGAAGCCGGTCAGATATCGATGCTACCTCACAACGTTTACACGAGTTTCCCGTTTCTGACCGAGATGCTCAGTTTGCTGGGGATGGTGCTGCGTGATGACTGGTACTGGGGAGCACTCGCCGGCAAAGCCGTGCTGATGAGCTTCGCACCGTTGACCGCACTCGCTCTCTACGCTGCCGGACGCCGCTGGTTCAGCCCGACCGTCGGATGTCTGGCGGCCATGATTCACTTGACGACGCCGTGGACCTACCGCATCTCGATCATCGCCTATGCCGAGGGTGGTCTGACGTTTTTTCTTGCGGCGGCGTTGTTGGCAACGGCGCTCGGCATCGAACAACTTTCAAGAGCGTCGGAATCGAGACGGCATTTCTTGCTCGCCGGGCTGCTGGCCGGTAGCGCGATGGCGTGTAAGTATCCTGGCATCGTGCAAGTTGTCTTGCCGATCGGATTCGCGGTGTGCGTGGCTCCCTATCTACTGCAATTGCCTGTCGGCAAGCGACACTCAACGGCCCTCCGATCGGCCGGAGTGTTCGCAATCGGAACGGCAGTGACTATCGGTCCGTGGTTGTTGAAGAACACCGTCGAAACGGGAAACCCGGTATACCCACTGGCCTATTCTGTTTTTGGCGGCATCGACTGGGATGATGATTTGAACGCGCGCTGGCAAAAAGCGCATCGCCCCGACACGTATGCGATCAGCGACCTTGCCGAAAAGTTCATCGATGTCACAACGAAGAGCGACTGGTTGAACCCGCTGTTATTTGGACTTGCCCCACTGGCATTGCTCGTCCGACACAATCGACGCGCGACAGTTTCCCTGTGGTTGTATGTTGGTTTTCTTTTCTTTGCGTGGTGGATATTGACGCATCGCATTGACCGCTTCTGGATTCCGTTGATCCCACTCGTTTCGCTGTTGGCCGCAGTCGGAACCACCTGGACCGCGAACGGATTTTGGCGATATTGTGTCGGGTTCATTGCGACGATTGCCGTGCTGTTCAATCTAGCGTTCATCACCACTTCGTTGTGCGGACTGAATCTCTATCTGGCCGACTTGACGCACGTCCGGCGCTCTGCCGAATCAACAGAAACCGGAATTCAATTTTTGAACGAGATGAACGTGCCTGCCGAGCCGAAGGTGTTGTGTGTCGGAGCGGCTCAGGTATTCGACGCCCAATTCCCGGTGGTTTACAACACTGTGTTCGACGATTCGATCTTCGAGCAATGGTGTGGAGTCGACGACGGTGCGACCAGTTCTGCAACAAAGGAAATGCGCCCGCCCGCCGAAATTCGCGAAATCCTAAGAGCCAACGGAGTAACTCACATTTACGTCAACTGGCAGGAAATTCTGCGGTATCGGCCAACGTACGGATACACCGACTTTGTGGCTCCCGCCCGATTTACGTGGCTGCAACGGCATGACATTTTAGGGGATGACCTAACGCGTCCCGATGCTCGAAATCGACCTTGGAGTTCTCTTTCTGAACGAGACCAGCATGAGGTTGCCCAATGGGCCCCGGAACTCAGGACGTTGCACGCAGGTCAAGAAGGATTCATCACCATGCAAATTTTTCCCGTGATCGCACGCTGAATTCTGATTTGAAGCGTATCGGCGAAAGGGAAATTTCGCGGATCGAAAAGCGACAATCGGGCAGTCCTCTTGTAGCGAGTTTTAACGGCGCCTGACCAAACCAGGAACGACGTCCAGATCCAAACTGGCAGTCAGGCCGGCATTCAGCGATTCCCACGCGATGCCTGCCATTGCGGCATTGTCGGTGCAATATGCCAGTGGCGCGATCAGCAGCCTGATACCCAATCGATCGGCCATTTCAGCCAACGCTTGACGCAGCCGACGATTTGCCGCGACACCGCCGCCGACACACAGCGTCTTGCGATCGAAACGTCGCAGGGATTGCTCGCACTTGCCGGTCAGCACGTCAACGACGGATTGCTGAAAACTGGCCGCGATGTCGGCCGTCCGTTCGGGTGTCATCTTGGGAACTTCCGCATGCGAACCGGGCGTGCCGTTGGCCGTGTACAGGACTGCCGTCTTGAGGCCGCTGAAACTAAACTCAAGCCGTTGTTCATCCTTCAGAAATGTACGCGGGAAGTCGAATGCTGTTCGGTCGCCGTTTGCTGCCGCCTTTTCAATGGCCGGACCGCCGGGAAATCCCAATCCGAGAACCTGTGCGGCTTTGTCGAAGGCTTCGCCCGCCGCATCGTCGATTGTTGTGCCGATCACTTCGAAATCAAGCGGACCGCGACAATCATACAGATTCGTGTGCCCGCCGCTGACCACCAGTCCAATCGCTGGAAAAATCTCGCGTCCCTCCGCCAAACGGCAAGCGTAGATGTGGGCCTGTATGTGATCGACGGGTACCAATGGAATTCGAAGAGTCATTGCGAGCGTTTTCGCGGCGGTTAATCCGACAAGCAACGAACCGACGAGTCCCGGTTCGTTGACAACGGCGATGGCGACAAGGTCTTCCAGTGCAACCCCCGCCTCACGAAGCGCTTCGTCAACAACCGGCAATATTTGCGTGAGATGCGCGCGCGATGCAATTTCCGGGACAACGCCGCCAAAACGCTGGTGCAATGAGGTTTGCGAGGCGACGACGTTTGATAATACGTTCAGATTCCGATCAATCACCGCCGCGGCGGTTTCGTCGCACGACGATTCGATCGCAAGCAAGACGTCCGTTGCTTGCTGGGATAATTGGGGCGCTGCCAACGGCTGCACCTCATCCTGCCAGCGAGCGTGGAATCAAGATGACCGGCGCCACCGCAGCGGCGTCTTTGTCAGCTTTCTTGTCAGCCGCCGTGTCCTTCTTTTTCTCCGGCTTGGCGGCTTTCGGCTTATCCTCTTTCTTCTCAGCCGCCTTGTCATCGCCCTTCGCCAACTTTTCCAAGAGGTATTCGTGTGCCTTCGCGAACTGGCGATCCTTGTAATCAGTCTCGGGCGGTTTTTCGTCCTTCAACACATCGCGCTTCCGGCGGTAATCCAAATATTCACGCATCTCGTCACGCGAAAATCGCACTCGATATCCGTCATCCGGTGTTACGCCCCACTCGTCGCTTTCTTTCGCGCCGGGAAATCGGTGGATATTTTTTCCGCTGGGGCGATGATAACTGGCCGTTGTTAACTTCAGCGCACTGTTTCCGCCTTCAAGCTGGATGACATTTTGGACGCTGCCTTTCCCCCACGACCGCTCGCCAACGATCACTGCCCGCTTGTGGTCTTGCAGGCAGGCACTGACAATTTCACTGGCCGACGCGCTGTAACGATTGACCAAAACGACGAGCGGAAAATCTTTATATGTTCCGGATTTCTTGGCCGACATGACGCGCACGGGACTGTTCTTGCCTTCGGTGCTGACAATCTTGCCGCTGGTGATGAACATGTCGGCAATCGCGACCGCTTGTGACAACAAACCGCCGGGGTTAGTTCGCAAATCCAGAATCAAGCCCTTCATGCCTTGCGATCGCAATTGCTCGATCGCGGCTCGCAATTCCTTGTTACTTCGACGGCTAAAATGAGTCAGCCGGATAAACCCGATCTTGTTTTCCGGATCGGCCATGAAATTCCATGAGTTGTCGGGGTTGTAAGTGTCGCCTAAAACCGTCGCGACTTTGATAAGGGCGCGAACGATCTCAATTTTCTCAATGGCCTCGGAATCGTCGTGCTTGACACCGATGGTCACCGGCTCGCCCGGTTTACCTTTCAGTAGCCGAACAGCTTGCATCAATGTGATGCCTTCGGTTGATTTGCCTTCGACATCCATGATCAGGTCACCCGCGCGGACTCCAGCTTTGTAAGCCGGAGTGCCGGGAAGCGGCGTCATCACGAGCAAGCGCCGCGTGGCCGGGTCAATTTGAACTTGAATGCCGATGCCGCCGAATTCCTGCTCGACTTCCTGCGTAAAACGGCTCAAGTCTTCCTGACTAATGTAGTTCGAATACTGGTCGAGCTTGGAAACCATGCCACGAATGGCGGCCTCCAGCAATTCCTTTCGATCGACCTTTTTCACATAGTTGCGTTCGATTTGCTCGAACGTGTCGACGAATTTCTTCATCAACTCATAATATTCGTCATCGTCCTTATCCGCCGCAAGCAGGTTCGCGCCACTGCAGGCCAGACTGAACATGACAAGTGCCGAAAGGATTACTCTGATTCGCCGATTCTCGATTCGATACATATTGAACCATGCTCCTTTGAGTGGAGGCGGACGTTAGGTTGCCGATGGACGAAGAACGCACAATCAATGTTTTTTCGGCGAGTGTCAGAGTATATTCATTCCGGTCACGAATTGCGGTTTTGCCCCGCCATCTCTTCTGTGCGATCCTCAAGATTTGACCGTGCAGAGGATAACATCATTGCCGCCGACAATTACGAGTTTATGTGAACGAAATCCTTTCGGCAAGGTCGTGCTTTGAAGCTGCGTGCAACCGTCCTCAAAATAGGGAGTGCTGGAAAATACGGCCACGCGTTGGCGGATTGCCGCCTTTAGAGTTTTTCATTGAGTCATACGCGCATCGTGCGCACATTTTTCTGTCGCCGTTCGCTCCGCGAAAGTAGCGTTACTTTCGCAGCGAAAGGCGACTTTGGTTGCGGCGTTCGGCCGCGCTAGGCGGACGCAAATGAGCGGACACCTTGAATTGATCAGCGGTGTCGCCGGTTCGGGCAAGACGGACTACTTGCTCGCCGAGTACCGCACCGCTCTGATCGCTGCAATGGAATCGCGGCGGCTGGGTTCGACGTTGTGGATCGCTCCGACGAACCGCGTCAAGAAAACATTGACGCTATCATTATTGAATGCCGATTTGCCGGTTTGTTTTGCCCCAAACGTCTTTACTTTTGACAAGTTCGCCGAACAGATTCTGAGGGCGTCTGGCCAAGATATCGTCTTGATTCGAGAAGCCGCCCAACGACGATTGGTCCGCCGGGTCATCGATAAGCTGGATGACGAGGGCCGCATTCCGTACTTTTCCCGAATCGCCAGGACATCGGGATTCCTCGACTTGGCAATATCATTCATCACTGAGTTGAAAAGGGCGGAAATTTGGCCTGAGCATTTTATAACGGCATGCCTGGCGCGCGGCGAGCACGCGAAAGACCGCGAGCTGACTCTTGTCTACCAAACCTACCAAGACCAACTTCAGGCATTGCGGCTGTATGATGCCGAAGGTCGGTTCTGGATGGCTCGAACCGCCCTCGAGCAGGGAATTCACGGGCCGTTTGAGAATCTGTCGTTGGTTGTTGTCGACGGATTTACCGACTTCACTCGGACGCAACACGAAATCCTCAGCCACTTGGCCGCGGCGTCCGAACGTGTCTTGGTCGGTCTGGCATTCGAAACGCCGTTGGTCCGTGGCGACCTATTCGCGAAGACCGACCAAGTACGCAGCAACCTTCAACGGGAGAAATCCGCCACGATTTCGTTCCGTGAACTTGAACGACGTGACACCGAGCGGAGTCAACCAGCACCGATCACGGAGATCGCCGATCGGCTGTTCGAGGTTGGCCGTGAGAGTTCCGCCGCCACAGACACAATTGGAATCGAAATCCTCTCGGCAACCGGTGAACTGGGCGAAGTTCAAGCCATCGCCGTCCGCGTGAAGCAACTGTTGCATCAAGGTGTCGCGGCGGACGACATTGTGGTTACGTTCCGGTCGGTCTCGGAATGTGCCGACTTGATTGACGAAGTATTCGAGGCTGCCGGAATTCCGTACTTCTCGGAAGTCGGCACTCCGCTATCACGCTTGCCGGTGGTCAAAGCGCTCGTCAATGTCCTGCAGCTTGAAGCAGACGACTGGGCATTCCCCAGTCTAATGCGAGTGCTCGATTCGAATTTCTTTCGGCCAAAGTGGAATGAATGGCAGCCAGAAAAATCGGCTCGTGATGTGGCGGCAATGTTGCGGATACGACGATTGTTTTCGCAGCGATCGGTGATCCTCGACGAAATTGAAAGGCCGTTTCGAGGTGACGACGAGCAGCCCGAGGCACGCGTGCGAATTCAACAGCGTGAAGCCATTCGAAAATCGGCCGCCAGTTTTTTACGCCGGCTTGCAAAAGAAACCGAGCGGTTACATAGCCAGCACGACTTCCGAACATGGGTCGATATCGTGATTGCGTTGGGACGTGAATTGGGTATCTCCGCGGACGATCAAAACACCAAGTCGTCACCGGCATATGCTGATGCCGGAAACCGTTCTGTTGAACAGGAAAAACACGATTGGGACCTACTCGAGCGAATTCTGCACGATGCAGCCACGGTCGACCAACTGATTCCGTTTCCAGCCCAGGAAATCGGTCTGAACGGATTCTTGCGGCAACTCGTCGATTTGCTGCACTCGCAGAGGACTTCGGGCGGTAGTAACGAGGTTGGACGCGTTCGCGTATTGGATGCGGCTCAGGTTCGAAATCTGGATGTGCCGTATCTGTTTCTCGCGGGACTCACCGAGAACCAATTCCCACGCATCCGCCACGACAACTGTTTGTACAACGATTCGGAAAGGCGGCAGCTAAATGACTCGGGTCTCACACTTCGTGATATCGTCTCACAGAATCAGGACGAGATGTTGTTGTTTTACGGAGTTGTCACGCGGGCGCGGCGGCGGCTCGTCTTGAGTTATCCGTCGGAAAGTACGGGCGGCCAATTGTTGTTTCCCAGCCCCTACTTGACGGCGGTCCAAGAATTGTTTGCCGAAGGGTCAATCGAAACCAATCACGTCAGCAGTTTGGATCCCGTACCCAACCCACGGCGAATCGTATCCAAATCGGATTTTCGCGTTGCCGCCGTCGATCAGTCGCTGCATGGCGAGCCGGAATTGTTCGTCCGCTTATTCGACCAGACCGAACTTGCGGAACCGGGGCGAAATATTCTCGCGGGAGTAGACGCCGTTTCAAATAGGTTCGAAGAAAACGGATTTACAAGTTTCGAAGGGCTGATCCGGAATGGTCGCAACATCGCGTGGCTCAAAGAGAAATTTCCGGACGGACACGAATACAGTGCGACGCAACTCGAGAACTTCGCGCAATGTCCGTTTCGTTGGCTGCTTTCGGATGTCCTCAAATTTCGGTCGTTGGAATCGACCGAGACTTCGGCCGACGCCCGAGTTCGCGGAATCGTCGTCCACAATGTTCTCGCGCGATTACACAACGAAGAACTTTCTGGACAAACAGTGTTTGATCCGAAGGATCCGACGACAGTGGCCTCGCGTTTTCGTGAAATCGCGGAAGAAGAACTAAACCGACAACCCGCCGCGACGAGAATCGAGCAGGCGTTGATTGAATTGGAACGCCGTGTTCTCGGCGAAATGGCCACTCGCTATGCGAATCAGTGGGCGAATTATGTCACGGCCTACTCTCAAGTGTGGGACGAACGTCCACGGCCGTCCGTTTTGGAATTCGCGTTTGGCCAGACGCGTGATGAGGAAGCAACCGGCAATTCCGCCATCGAATTCGGTGGCCAAGTTCGCGTCGGTGGCCGAGTCGACCGTGCTGATGTGGGATCCGTCGACGGAAGTCCAGTCTTCAATGTGATCGACTACAAGACGGGTGCCATTCACCGGTTTGATGTTGGCGAAATCGAATCTGGAAAGACGTTGCAGCTCGCCGTGTACGGCTTGGCGATTCAACGTCTTGGGATCATCGCGTCGGACGCCCGGCCGTTTCAGTTGGCTTACTGGGAATTGAAGGACCGGGGATTCAAGACTGGCAAGAAAAATGATCGCAAGCGGAAACCGACCGCCATGGATTCTGAATTCTTGGACGCCGTCAACCAGACATTGGAAGAAACGATTCCCAACCTGACGTCCAACTTACGGGACGGGGCGTTTCCCGTGTTCAACGACGATGAAGGCTGCACTCGCTATTGCGATTTCCACACCGTATGCCGTGTTCGTGAGTTGCGCAAGGTCGCGCAGCACCGCAACAAAGTATTTCACGTGTCCAAGCGAGTGAACGACACAGCAGTGCCGCATGATGACGAGAACGAACGGAATGTCTGACACACTGCCACAACTAACCGGCCAACAGCGTTTGGCGATCGAAACACGCGATTCTTCGATCGCGTTGTCGGCCGGTGCCGGTTGTGGAAAGACGTTCGTGCTGACTCGCCGATTTCTAAGCGAATTACGTCCCGGGCAAGACCATCGGTCGCTGCACAAGATCGTGGCCATTACATTCACGGAACGCGCCGCCCGAGAAATGCGGGACCGCATCCGATCCGCCTGCCGCCACGAATTGCACAACTGCGAAGCCGGTGACGTCGCGTATTGGCAAGAACTGATGCGTGGGCTGGACTCAGCCAGAATTAGCACGATCCATTCATTTTGTGCGAATCTATTGCGGGCACACGCGGTCGACGCGGGACTGGATCCACAATTCGATCTGTTGGACGCCGCGTCGTCGGCCGCATTGCTCAGAAATCAAGTTTCCGATGCGGTCGACGACCTATTGGCGGTACGAGAAGCCGACTGCATGGAACTGGCGTTTCAGCACGGTCTGGACCGAAGTCGCGAGATTCTCCAACGGCTGGTCTCGCAGCGTGTCGAACTGGATGCCGATTCTTGCCAATTCGATTCGGCCGAAAAACTTGCCGCGTTTTGGCGGAAGGAATGGAACGACAGATTCGTCCCGGCCGAACTGGCTGAGTTTTCCAAATCACCATGCGTGACGCACATCCTGAACCTTCTGGCCGCGTATTTTCCAGAGCATGAATTGTTGGGGCAGCGATGCGAGTTCCTGCGGGAAAACCTAATGAATTTGAGTGCAGCCGCGGACCCTAACGCCCTGTTAGCCGAACTGAAGGAACACGCCAAGGTTCAGGGAGCGGGCATCAAATCGGCACTACAGTCTGACGGCGTACACGACGAGTTCAAGAATGCGTTCGATCAACTCAGAAAACAAATCAAGAAATGCCGCGACCAGATCGTGCTTGATGAAGACGGCCTGCACGCCGCCGCCCAATTGGGTCTTACGGCATATCGGCTGGCTGGAATTGTCGCCGAGCGGTATCAGCAATCCAAAGCCGATCAAGGACTGTTGGATTTCGACGACTTGTTGGTGTTGACGCGAAACTTGTTGCGTGACAGCAAGCCGGTTCGTGCCCGCGCGGCGGCCGGCATTGACTTTTTGATGGTCGACGAGTTTCAGGACACCGATCCCGTGCAAGCTGACATTGTGCGGATGTTGTGCGGCGATGAATTACTGTCCGGAAAATTGTTCCTCGTGGGCGACGCGAAACAGTCGATCTATCGGTTTCGAAATGCCGATCCGGCCGTGTTTCATCAACTTCGCGACGAGATTCCCGACCGGGGCCGTTTGCCGCTGACACGCAACTTCCGCAGTCAGCCGCCAATTCTCGATTTCGTGAATTGTTTGTTCGCCAAGGAAATGGGGGACAAATACGAACCGCTCGAACCCGACTGCCAACAAGTTTCGCCGCTTCCAGGAATCGAGTTTCTGTTTCCATCCGCTACCGAAAACAGCGATGACGCGGAAAGCCGGCGGCAGCTCGAGGCCGACTGGATCGCTTGCAGAATCGTGCAACTATTGCAGGACGAGCAACCTCGCATTCGCGACACCGACCCGGAAACAGGACAGGAAAAACTGCGTCGCGTCCGAAAAGGTGACATCGCCGTCTTGTTTCGTGCTCTCAGCAATGTTGCTCTGTATGAAGAGGCATTTCGGAAGTACGGCATCGAGTATTACTTAGTGGGCGGCCGCGCGTTTTACGCTCAACAGGAAGTCTTCGATCTGACAAACCTGTGCCGATTTCTCGACGATTGCGATGATTCGATCAGCTTGGCGGGAATCCTGCGATCGCCCATGTTTGGACTCTCGGACGATTCCCTGTTCGCTCTGTCCCGCGATGGCAAGCCGTTGTTCGAAGCACTCGCGGAAGAACCGCCGAATTGGCTGGATCAGGTCCAACGCACTCAGATCCGCACCGCCGACAGCGTCTTGCGGGAACTCCGCCAAGAGAAAGACCGCATCCCGCTGGCAGCGTTGCTGAATCTGGCAATCGAGCGGACTGGATACGACGCCATTCTGCTGACCGAGTTTCTGGGACGGCGAAAACTGGCCAATCTGCGGAAGCTAATCGACATGGCACGTCAATTCGATTCGTCGGGACTCTTCACGCTGAAGGATTTCGTCGGCCGGCTCAGTGATTCCGTCAGCCGCCAAGACGACGAAGAACTGGCGGCAACGCAAGCCGAAGCCAGTGATGTTGTCCGGTTGATGACGATCCATCAATCCAAAGGCCTCGAATTTCCCGTGGTGATCGTGGCCGACATGGACCGGGCGGCAAAACACGGCCAATCGTCGGCCAGAATCGACCGGGAACTCGGCCCGCTGGTGCCGCTGCCTTCTTCCGCCGGCGAGAAACTCGCGAATC
The DNA here is from genome assembly GCA_963582955.1 of Planctomycetota bacterium. Classification (GTDB taxonomy): domain Bacteria; phylum Planctomycetota; class Planctomycetia; order Planctomycetales; family Planctomycetaceae; genus CAUZVF01. The sequence goes on along the minus strand of CAUZVF010000030.1, from coordinate 2,927 downwards.
CCGGCTTGAAAATGTACCAAACGCGGGAGGCACGCGAGGACGCCGCCGAGACGAATCGGCTGCTGTACGTTGCAACAACGCGAGCCGCCGACTATTTGATTCTCTCCGCGTGTCTGACCGGCAACCGGACTCCACAATCACCTTGGCTGAAATTCATCGCCGCCAAGTTTGGCCTCGACAAGGGGATTCCCGCTCTTGATCCGTTGCTGGGAACGATGTCAATTGGGAAAGTTGATCCGAACAGAATCCCACGAATCCACGTTCATTATGAGCGTCCCGCAATCACTCACAGCTTGAAATCGAAGATCGAGGAAAGACAGCCGCTGTCGGAACTGCCCGACGCCGTGGCGAATGCCGAACCCGCCGAAACTCCTCCATTGTTTCCAATCATACTCCCCGCCAATTTCGGACCGGCCCAATTCAGCGTCTCGCGAATCGAAGAGGCTGACGCGGAATTGCGGGGCATCGCGGGCGGTCATCACATTCCCATCAGTGACCAACAGCCCAAGCCGGCAACGATGAATGCGGAAGTTGTCGGAAACCTGGTGCATGGGGTTTTGGAGCAAATCGATTTCCAGGAATCGGCAAATGCGGAACGACTGCTCGACACTCTGATCCGCAACGACAACGAAAACGTCAGCGAGTCGGTACGAACCCATGTCTTGTCGCTCGTCGACGGATTTCGATCGACTTCCGTGTGGGAGCGAATTGCCAGTGCGCCGGTTTGTTATCGAGAACTTGATTTTCTCTTGCAACGGCCGTCATCCAATGGGACGACGCAGTCCACATTGATTGCCGGCATCATCGACTGCGTGATTCAATCGCCCGACGGCGAATGGAACCTGATCGACTACAAAACCGGTCGTCGCCACCCCGATCAATCCGACGAAGAAATCCTGGTCGAGTACGAAATCCAGCTCGGACTGTACGCGATCGCCATGCGATCCCTGCACGGATCATTGCCGAATTCGGCCGAACTCGTCTTCCTGCCCGAACCGATTCGTCACGTCCGTTTCAAAGTCACCGATTCGAAACTAGAAGAAATCCTGGACCGCGTCGACGCCGCGATCGCGATGATCAAATCCACCGCGCCCGCAGGAATCGCAATTGTCGGAACATCACCCTAACTCGGTCTTATTCCCTTGGGATATTGGGTCATGCCGACGACGCCGGCAACATGGATTCCGCAACTCAACGGCCAAGCCATTCGGACAAACTCAGCTGGCGTGCGACGCATCGGATTTGTCAGACAATTTCGCCCCTAATGATCCGCAAAAGCCGACGAACACACAGAGGATCGCGAGGAAGAAACAAAGCAAGCCATTACCTAATCTGTCTGAGAGCGAATCTTCGGTCTTGATGATCCAGAAGCCAGAGGTCGCCAAAATCGGCGTCGCATGCCGACCAACAAAGCGACATGTGATTGACGCCCAATTCGACCAGCGATTGGCAGGCGAAAACCACAGTGCTGCGACCGCGCAAATCCATGGGATTACTGACAGACCCGCGTTCACCCATTCGGATTCTCCGGCGAGCGCAAAAGCCGCGAGACCAACGACACCGAACGTGACAACGGCACAGCAAAAACGGTAGAGCGCCAAGCGTAGTGCAGACTGAGAAAAAAAGTGCATGTTCGGATAATCTCTCTTCATTCAACAAGACTTGCACCGAGTGCCGCGAATTAATGGAATCAATAATTCGTTTGTATTAGCTTCGTCTGTCTAATTCGAGGACGGTTTTGACGCAGCAGTCGCGACTGATGCGGGCGAGCTCGGCACGGTCGTCTATCCTCCGTGGTTGCGACTTTGGAAGTGCTATCCTGCCTTTGTCTCACCAGCGGTGGGCCGTGAGCGAACACTTCGAGCAAGCTTGTGGCCCTTCTGCTCTTGTTCAGGATGTTCGGCGCGTTCGCCTGACTGATAACGCTCGAGCAGATCCGTGATCCTTCTTTCACGATACGCCTTGACGTCGATTTCCACGGAGTCGTTGGACCATGGATCGGCGCTCCGCGCGGCATCGGCAAGGTGCTCTCGGATCGACAGATCCAACCAAGCGTATCCAAACAGTGGTATCGACATTTCTTGATCTGCATCCGACAAATACGCTTCGACTTCGTCTCGAATCGCGAGTAGCTCGGCCGTCGGTCGACGGGATCCGTAAAAATAGTCCTCAAGCATTCGTTCCAGAGTTTCCGCAAGTCTCGTGCAGTTTGTCAGGCTGTCTATTTTTACGACTCCATCCCTTTGAACCACCCATTCCGTCGAACACGCAGCTTGCTGGATTTCTTCAAGCGAGAATCCTCGATTGTTCGATATAAGTGCCCGGTGGGGACCAAGTCCACTTACGTCGGATGTGGACAAAACGATCCAGTCCCGATCCTCGGTGAATTCGTCGTCTTGGTGGAATTGGATAGAGACTTCTCGATACATCGAACCAGCTTTCATTGCCGACAAAATCGTCGCATCTTTCAAATTGATAATACGCCGTATCACACACACTGCAAGGACATTGTGCACGCCCAGCGTGTTTGTTCTGAACGACTCTGCGGGTTTTCGGCACCGATCACCGATTTCTGGGTGGAGACCGGAAGTCCGATGATTGGGCCAAGAATTGCGCTTCGCGTCGTCAATTTCTACTTGCTTTTCGGAGAGACATAGGGTTTCATCGGTAGGAGCTTTGGCAGATGGCCGAAGATATCTTTTGACGCGACATAATCTTCTCAATCGAAACACAACGGGCGGCAAGCGTGGCAAAACCTTTGGTCTTTCGCGTTGGTGATTCCGAGTTCTCGTTTTCGGTCAACAAGGTCGACCGCAGCAAACTGTATGGATACAAAGAGACCGAAGTCCTTGACGATGACGAACACAAGTGCGAGCTGGCGACCCTGGCCGATGACGGTCGTACGGTCATTGGCCGTGGCGGCACGG
>CAUZVF010000029.1:0-14355 GCA_963582955.1 Planctomycetota bacterium | reverse complement strand
GATTGGAGTATTTGAACGCGGAATCCTGCGCGATGACGATTTCGGTTTGTGGAAGCGCAGCAAGCATCGCTTCGCGGGATGGGAATTCCAAGGCATCCCAGCAAGGGAACGGTGATTCCGTCACCAGTCCCGAACGATGGGCCAGCAATCGGCGAATCGTGACGCCTTCCACCGTGTCGGCCCGAGGGTTCACCGCCGAAAACTCCGGAAGATATTCGACGAGCGAATCATCGAGCGTTAGCAGGCCGTCGTCGCGCAGTTGCATGATGGCCGTCGCCGTGAATGTCTTCGTAATAGACGCGACCCGCGAGATTGTGTCTTTGTCCGGGCGGCGTTTTGTCTCAAGATCCGCGTGTCCGAAACCTGCCGACCAAACAAACTCCTGATCCCGCACGATTCCGACGGCCAAACCGGGAAGGCGTTTTTCGAGAATGATCTGATCAATCCGCTCGGTGATACCTGTTAGGGCCTGTTCCGTGATCGACGGCATAATTGTTTTCCTGCTTAAAAAACACCGCCGGTTTCGCTTGCTGGCGTGGCCTGTTGCGCAAACGCCTCGGCTGCTTGCTGCTGAAACAGGGGATGCACCAGTCGCCGGTAGGCCACAATCTGAACGACTGCCAACGCGGTAATGACAGCCGCAGCCAGTAGGAACGGCGCCCGATTCCCGAAATAGCTTCCAGCAACGCCGCCGAACAGTGAACCGGTCGTCAGTCCCAGGGCTAACGTTGCCTCATGCATTCCGCTGGCTGTCCCTTTGCGATGATCCGCACTGCCAGTGTTGCTGTAATACACGCTCGAAAAATAATTGTAACCAAGCAATACGGAAAGAGACGCCAAACCAATTGTTAGACCTACAAGTGTCGTTGAGACAGCCAGACCAAACAGGCCGAAAACACCAAAAATCTGAGTTGCCAGCGACATCGAGAGCCGATGATGCCAGAAGCTCGAGACGTGCATCGACAAAAACGTGCCGATGACGACTGTTCGTCCGATGGCCAGCATCGTTCCGTGTTCATTGGCTGGGATGTTCAATTCAACCAGCAATTTCGGTAGCAAATAAAAAACGATGCTCATCGAAAACGTTCCGCCGATATTGACGATCCAGCAAACGCGTGAAAACGCCGCGGAAAGTGCAACACGACTGCTCTGTCGTATTTCATCCTTCGACGCAATCTTGAGCTGGGGAATCGAATCCGCACGAAATCGAGAAAGCAACACGAGACTTGTGGCGACAAGGGCCATGGCTAGGTAAAGGGGCGGTTGCAAGCCCCAATATTGAAACAGCCACCCACCCACCAATTGCCCCGAGATCATCCCCAGATTGAAAGCCAGGCAGAATCCGAGGAACGCACGGCTGGCATGTTTATCTGATCGCCCGTGTCCAATCCAGGCAATCAGTGCAGGGTAGATGATTCCAAGCGAGCCCCCCGCTACGGCAAATGAGACGTAGTAACTCCAGCGACCCGGTTGCAGCCAGGTCACTCCGCAAATGCTCAAAAACAACAGCATTGTGCCAGTCGTGGCCACGATGCGTCGGCCGTGACGGTCTGAGAGTCTTCCGGAAATAGCATTACTGAAAACGCTCACCGCCGAAAACATCGTTCCGATAAGCCCGATCATGAAGGCATCGGCTTCTTGTTCCGCCAAGAGACGTGGAACTGTAAAGATCAGCAGAAAGGCCGCAAAATCGGTGAGCCAAGTGATCAAATACAGCATCAACGGATCCATCAAGCACGAAAACCATCGCACTCTCGTGTATCATCGTTCCTGAGTTCTGTTTGACGAGTTGGATCGGATATATCGACGCGAACGTAAAGTTTCCAGTCGGTGGACTGCCCCACGCTATTGGGCGGCGTGATTATAAAGCACTTCACGTTTCCTTGTCGCGTTCGAAACGGCAGTCAAAAAACGTGGCGCTCTGTGGGCGACATTACTTATTCAACGCGACAGAGAATTGCTCACAGCACTAGTGATTTCGCGGCTGTGCGTCGGATGATGGGAGCCAAGTCGCCAGAATCGCTTTGCATTGATGTGCCGAGGCGACTTTTCGATTATCATGGCGGCTTGCAAATTCGTAACTCGGATTGGGCGCCTTTTTGATGCAGAATATCCTGATTCCCCTGTGTCTGATTTTGTCGGTCGAGTCGCCTGACGCCGAACGAAGTCGCCCCGGTTTTACGGCCGATGTGGTCCCGGTTCTCACAAAGGCCGGCTGTAATCAGGGTGCTTGTCACGCTTCCCAGCACGGCAAAGGCAGCTTCAAGCTGTCCCTATTCGGGTTTGGTCCGGAGGACGACTACCGGGCGATTGTTCGCGATCATCAGCAACGCCGGGTTTCTCGCGTCTCGCCCGCGGCCAGCCTGATACTGAAGAAAGCCACGCTCAGCATTCCACATGGGGGCGGGCGGCTCATCAAACGCGATTCGATTGAATACGAGATTCTGTACGCATGGATTGCAGCCGGCGCGCCAGGACCGGAAACCGATGCCCCAAAGCTCACGCGTCTGTCAGTCTCGCCTGAATCCGGGACCTATCAAGTTGGCCAAACGCAGCCGCTGCGTGTGATGGCGGAGTTCGAAAACGGATCATCCCGCGACGTGACTCAGATCGCTCGGTACGACAGCTTTTCCGACAGCGTGGTTTCCGTTGGCAGCCGCGGCACGATGAAAGTCGTCGGACGCGGTCAGGGTGTTGTGATGGTCCGCTTTCGTACCCAAGCTTGCGTGGCACACGTCTTGTCGCCATTCCGCGATCCTGCCCGGTTGTCCGGATTGGAAGAGTACAACTTCATTGACCAACATGCGCGCGAACATTGGGAACGGCTCGGATTGCAACCGTCCGGAGTTTGCACCGACGCCGAATTCATCCGCCGCGCGTTTCTCGATTGCATCGGCACGCTGCCTTCGCCCGAACGCATCACGCGGTTCCTCGCATCGAAGGACGAGAACAAGCGCGCTGACCTAATCGACGAGTTGCTGGGTTTGACCGGCGATCCCCATCGCGACGTTCACACTAAAGAGTGGACCGCGTATTGGGCGATGAAGTGGGGCGACTTGCTCAAGAATAATCGCAAGAAGGCCGGCGATAGCGGCATGTGGGCGATGCACAATTGGATTCGTCAGTCGCTGCGCAAGAACACACCGATCGACCAATTCGTCCGCGAGTTGATCACAGCTCAGGGATCAGTGTTTGAAAACGGCCCGGTGAATTTCATTGCGTATGGCCCGCGTCCGACCGACTTGCCGGTCGTCGCTCCGGCCACCGATTTGGCGGAAACGACTGTGCAGATCTTCCTCGGCATTCGATTGCAATGTGCACGCTGCCACCACCATCCGTTCGAAGTCTATAGCCAAGACGATTACTACGGTCTTGCTGCGTTCTTCACACAACTGGAAAGCAAACCCACGACGACATTTGGCGAGTTGGGATTCGACGCAACCGTCAGCGTGCGCGGCACCGGTTCGATCAAGCACCCGCGTCGCGGAACGATCGTTAAACCCAAGCTGTTACACGGCGAGGAAATCGACGAGACCGCACACGATGACCTGCGCACACCACTTGCCAATTGGGTCACTTCGCCGAACAACCCACTTTTCGCACGCAACATAGTAAACCGTGTTTGGGCCCACTTCCTTGGCGTCGGTTTGGTCGATCCGGTTGACGACCTGCGCGCGACCAATCCGCCGTCGAACCCCAAGCTGCTGCACGCGCTCGCCGTGGATTTTGTCTCGCACAGATTCGACCAGAAACATTTGATACGGCGAATCATGAATTCGCGCGTCTATCAACTCAGTTCTTTGCCGCGGCCGGAGAACGCCCAGCAGACACGGTTTTACACGCATTACAACGTGAAGCGTCTGCCGGCCGAAGTCTTATTCGACGCCATCGATTTCGCGTCCGGGACGCATGAGAAGTTCCCCCGCGTTCCGCCGGGCACGCGAGCGATCGAGTTGCCTGATCCGAATTTCGAATCTTACTTCCTTGACACGCTCGGACGCCCGCAGCGAGTCGTCGCGTGCGAATGCGAGCGAACGGCCGAACCGAATCTCGCGCAGGTTCTGCAAATCGCCAACGGCGAGATCTTGCAGCGGAAGCTAACGGACAAGAACGGCCGTATTGCTGCCATCGTGAAACGCGATTGTGAAGAGACGGCAGCGATCCTGGAGCTTTATCTGGCAACGTTCTCGCGGCCGCCAAGCAAGAACGAAATCGAAGGTTGCGTCGATATCATTCGCCGATCAGCCGACCGAAAGCAAGGATTTGAGAACGTCCTTTGGGCGCTGTGCAACAGCCGTGAGTTTTTGTTTAATCATTGACTCAAGAAGAGGTGAAGAGTGAGCGATCGAAACCTGATGCGTAAGCGAGAGACGAAAGAACGGAAGCCTCGACATCCTCGCTTTCGCATCAGGTTACGATTGCTCCATCAGCCGGAATCATGATGACTTCAACGGGAATAAACACAATGCTGAATTGCCTGCCGCAACGTGTCACGAATTGCGAAACGCACACCCGGCGAGATTTCATGCTGAGAGTGGGAACGCTGGGGGGAGTCGGCCTCTCGCTCGATCAACTGCTGCGACTGGAAGCGTGCGCCGCGCCGCAAACGCGAGATTCCGAAAGAAGCTGCATCCTGATTTGGACCCGCGGTGGAACCAGCCATCATGACACGCTGGACCCAAAACCGGACGCCAAACCGCAAATCAGCGGCGAGTTTGGCGTCGTCAACACAACGGTGCCCGGCGTGCAGTTTTCTGATCAAATGCCTAGCTTCGCCAAGCACTTTGACAAGTTCGCGGTCGTCCGCAATCTGAATTCGTTGAACGGCGCTCACCAGATTGCCGACGCGATCATGATGTCGGGCCACAAAGTCAATCCGACGGTGAAGTACCCATGTTACGGTTCGGTCATCGCTCACGAGCGCGGGCATCGTAACAACATGCCAGCATTCGTGCAGCTCGGAAACGACGTCGACCGCAAGTTCTTCGGCGGCACGGCTGGCTATCTCGGCATCGCGTACAACCCATTCGAGATTCACGGAGATCCGAATGACGAGAAGTTCACGGTCAAGGACCTGACACCGCCCGGCGGTGTGAACCTCGCCCGCATCAATCTGCGGCGTGACGCGCTGAAAACGATCGACACGTTTCAGCGACAATTGGACCAACAACCGCCGGCGCTCGGGGCGTTGGACGATTACTATCAAAGCGCGTTTCGCATGATCACGTCGGCCGCGACACAACGAGCGTTCGACTTGGACCGAGAACCGGCATCCGTGCGAGACGCGTACGGGCGGCACAAATTTGGTCAGAGCTGTTTGCTTGCGCGACGTTTGATCGAAGCGGGCACGCGGTTCGTCACTGTCAGCAGCGGTGGCTGGGACACTCACAAAGACAACTTCAACGAACTGAAGAAACTGCTCCCGCCGCTCGACCAAGCGTTCCCCGCGTTGCTGGCCGACATGAAAGAACGCGGATTGTTGGAAAAAACGCTCATCGTCTGGCTGACCGATTTCGGCCGCACGCCAACCGTCAACGTCTCGTCCGGCCGCGACCACTGGTCATCCGCTGGCATCGCGTGTTTCGCTGGAGCGGGAGTCCCCGGCAAGACCGTCGTCGGCGAAACCGACGCCATCGGCGGCCACAGCGTTGGCAACGAGTACTATCCACAGGACATCGCCGCTACGATCTATACGAAACTCGGCATCCCGCTCGATTCGACGCACCAGATTGGCGATGGCCGACCGATGCGGCTGTGTGATGGACGGGTCATCGAGGAACTAGCGTGAGGCGAGCGATGATGAATAGTGCGCAACCGATGGTTGAATGGTCTGAGCGTCGATCTGCGCCGAAAATGCGAAGAACTGTTCAGAACAATTACGCCTTGCGTGTGCCACTTTTCCTTATGGTGCTGATTTTCTTTATGGTGCTGATCGCGTCATCAACGTTGGCTGGCGAAACGAAGATCAGTTTTCGCCAGCTCACAAAGACCTATCCCATCGCGGTGCAACGCGGAACATCCACCCAAGTCGAAGTCTCGTCGAATTTCACGCTCGACGGATCGCACGGCGTGTTCTTCTCACCGTCGGGTCCAAAAATGAAGTACTCTGAAACGGACCCAAAGCCCGTCGAGTGGTCTGATCCGGAAGAGAGTGACATTGGCGAGCCGTATCGATTTCAGGTCGAAGTGCCGAAGGATCAACTGCCGGGGGTCTATGAGTATCGCATTGCCACAAACCAGTCGGTGTCCAGCGTCGCGCATTTGCTCGTGACAGATCATCCGGTCGAGCTGGAGAAACGCGGCGACAACGGGACCGCGTCCGTCGCGCAAGCGGTCCAGTTGCCGACGGCGGTCTGCGGTGTCGTCGAGGATTTTGAAGACGTCGATTGTTACCAGATTTCGGGCAAGAAAGGCAGCGTGGTTGTCGCGCAGATTTTCGCGCAACGTGTGACGCGGTCGATTCACTGCATGGCGGTCGAGTATCCGAAACTGCATTTGATGGATTCGATGCTCACACTGTTTGGCCCGCTCGGTCAGATCGTCGCCCAGAACGACAACTTTTACGGCGGCGACAGCTTCCTCCACTGCCGGTTGCCGGCCGACGGCGATTACGTTCTGGAAGTGCGCGACAGCCGCTACACGGGCGATCCACGTTACGTGTATTGCGTCGAAATCACACGGCAGCCGCGTGCATTCGGCGCATTTCCGCTGGCCGTCCAGCGTGGGAGTGCGTCGTCGGTTAACTTGGTGGCGTCTGTCGACGAAGACTCGTTTAGTGGACCGTTAGGCGGCCAAGCGTTGAGTCAGCTCGGCTGGTCAAGGGCGCGGGTTGATTCGAATCTCAATCCCGTACAAGTCCTCGTGAGTAACCATCGTCAACTTCAACCCGCCGGCACACACACGTCTCGCGAAAAGGCACTCAAGTTGCAACTCCCTGTGGGAATCAGCGCGCGATTCGACAATCCCGGCTTGCAGCACTTCTACCGGTTCTCAGCACAGAAAGGCCGGTACTATCGGTTCGAAGTCAATTCGCAGCGTCGTGGTTTCGCGGTCGACAGTGTCATCACCGTGTTTGATACCGATGGTAAGAAGCTGGCGACCGGTGACGATGGCTGGTTCACCAAGGATGCGAAACTCGACTTCCATGTTCCGGCTGACGGCGATTACTTCGTCGTGATTCGCGACCTGAATCGTCGCGGTGGGCGGAGATACGCGTACCACTTGGCCGCCGAACCGTCAGGACAGGATTTCGAAGTTCATGGTGAATACTATTACGGAATGCTCGCACCCGGCGGTCGGGCCATTTGGTTTGTCAAACTGAAACGCCTCAACGGTTTCAACGGCCCGGTCGAGATACGAGTCGACGGACTTCCCGAAGGAGTCTCCTTCACACCCGTGACCATTCCTGCCGGGATGCATCATTGCAGTTTAGTCTTCACGGCTGCACGCGATGCCCCAATCAATGCGTCGTTGATTCATGTCACCGGTCACGCCACAGTCGTTTGGCCGGGCGCAAAACAAGTCGAGCTGGTTCGGGAAGCTCACGTCACATGCGAACTTCGGCGAGCGGGTGCAAGCCGGTTCTATCGCTCGCCGATTCGTACGCAACTGCTCGGCGTGACGAAACCGTTGGACGTGACCAGCGTGACCGCCACGCCCGCATCGGTGACACTCGAACCTGGCAGATCGGCTGAGATCAAAGTTCGTATCCAACGGAGCCCGGAGTACAAGGATCAAGTCCTACTCGACATGGCGTTTTCGTTTTTCAGTACAAAGTTCGGGGAGCAACTGCCGCCCGGCGTAACAATCGATCCGTCGAGCAAAACAAAACTCACCGGCGACAATCTCGAAGGAACCATCGTGCTGAAGGCCAACACGAAGGCTCTGCCTGTCAAGGATTATCCCGTGGCGGTGCTGGCCCGAGTGCCGATCACCTATTCGATTATGACGAACTATGCCTCGAACCCGGTCTTGTTGACAGTGGGATCGTCTGCGAAGCCGTCGCCGCCGGTGCGAGTCGCCGACGTGATCGGCGGACACGTGCATCCCTCGGTATGCGTCACGCAAAGCGGCGACATCTTGGCGGTTTATAACAAGAGCGGTGGCGGTGGCAAGGAACTACTGCTCTGCCGGTCGCGTGACGGTGGGCGGACCTGGACGACGCCGGCTGCGATCCCAGTGATTAAGAGCTGTTCGATCTATCCCGGTTCGCTGACGACTTTGCGTGACGGGCGGATCGTGCTGCACTGGTCCTGCTACCGCCGTGAGGGAAAGCGTCGTTGGCGCGTGCCGCAGTATTGCCTGAGCGAGAACGAAGGCAAGTCGTGGAGCCAGCCGCGAGATCTGCCCATCGCTGATCACACGAACTACAGTTGCCTGCGTCACTCGGTCGTCGAGCTTGATAAGAATCGATGGATCTGCCCGTTGTACGACCGAACGGTTGTATTCGATCTTGGCAGCAACACGATTCGTCCGTTTAGCGACGGACGAAACCACGGGATGGTGCCGATCGTTCGCACGGCGAAAGGAACGATCGTCAGCGGCGCACCACAGGCCAACGCGCCGGTCCCTGTCGGCACTCCCGGGAAAACGGTACGCGGCTTGCGTTCGACCGATGGCGGCAAGACGTGGCGGGCCATCAACACATTGCCGTATTTTGGCGTGGCGGGATATGACCTCACCGTGCTTGACAACGATTGGATCGTTTTGACTTCGATCGTCTACGGTGTGGGCGTCGACGGCGAATGGAGTTACGAACTGATCGTCTCCCGCGACGACGGCAAAACGTGGAGTGATCGCGAGGCGGTCGAAGTTTATAACCCGGGCCACCGCATCAGCGGGCGTGGTTGGCCGCGCACGGTTCAGCTCGACAAGCAAACGCTGGGCACGCTGTTTTATGATCTCGACCCGAATCAACCCGGCGGCCCAGGTTTATTCTTTGTACGCACGCCGATAGCTGCACTCGGCAGTCAATGAGGATGTACTCCTTGTCTCAGTTGCCTTCCGCCAAGCGAGATTCTCAACATCGTCCCCGTGGGGTCAAAAAAGTCCGCCAATATGTAAAAACATGCCCCTGCGTCCGTTACGAGCTGGTTCAAATACATTCCCAAGGCGACATCCGGCGTTGACGATCGCGAGGCCAGGGTACATGGTGGGAGTTTTGTCTCACCATCAGGCCGACCATGGATTTCATTCTGCACCTTGGCAACTATTGCTCGTGGTCCTGGCTGGCTGGATAAACTGTCAGCAACAGGAAGTGATCGAATATCTCCGTACTGAGAATCAGGTGCTCAAAGAAAAGTTGGGCCGGAAACGTATCCTGCTGGATGACGACCAGAGGCGTCGCTTGGCGGTCAAAGGCAGAATCCTTGGGCGCAAACGTCTGGCACAGGTCGGCACGTTGTTCACACCCGATACGATTTTACGCTGGCACAGGACGCTAATTGCCAAGAAATGGGACTGCAGCGATCGTCGAAAGAACAAGCCCGGACGCCCGCCTCTGTCAGACGAAGTCAGGCAACTGGTGATACGAATGGCTCGCGAGAACTCCGGCTGGGGATACGATCGGATTGTTGGGGCCTTGCACAATCTCGGCCACGATGTCTCCGACCAATCCGTCGGGAACATTCTCAAAGATCATGGCATTGAGCCCGCACCTGACCGGAAGCGGCAGACCACATGGAAAACGTTTCTTAAATCGCATTGGGACGTACTGGCCGCAATCGACTTCACGACGGTTGAGGTCTGGACGAAAGGTGGGCTGGTGACGTGCTATCTCCTGTTCGTCATGGAGTTGAAAACACGTCGTGTTCACTTTGCTGCCTGCACTCCGACACTGGGCGACAACTTGATGAAGCAAATCGCCAGAAACCTCACTGATCCATTTGACGGTTTCCTAACCAACAAGAAGTATGTCTTGATGGATCGCGATACCAACTTCAGCTGCGCATTTCGAGATGTTCTGGAAGGGGCCGATGTGCAGCCGGTACGATTGCCGGCGAAGAGTCCTAACTTGAACTCGCATCTTGAACGCTTTCATTTGAGCATCAAATCGGATTGTCTTTGTTGAATGATCTTCTTCGGTGAGAAGTCACTGCGTCGGGCTGTCACAATTTATCTCGAACATTATCACGTCGAACGAAACCATCAGGGACTCGGTAACGAGATCATTCAACCGAGTCGCGAGGTGGGAGCCGTCACCGGGACGATCGGGTGTCGCGAGCGACTTGGTGGTCTCCTCAAGTATTACTATCGTGGCGCGGCGTAGCGCCCGCACGAGACATCCAATGCGAACCGGCAATCACGGTACGCGCCGATGCTGAACTCGGCATTCAATTCAAGCTCGATCCGACAATTCTCTTGTAACGTTCGGCCAAGCTGCGAGATGTCGGAGAGATTGATAGTGCGTCATTTTCGCCGCTGGATGGTCGGTCGAGTTTTTTGACCAGACGGGCATTTGTCATTCGGAAATCCACCAACGCCGCCAATGTTTACGGCAACACCGCGATCTCTGACAACCCAAAAGACAAAGTCGTATCGCTCAGTGGCGCAACAGGCATCGTGAATAACAACAAGTTAGTAGGCGAGCCAACACAGTAGGCGGGGGAAGTGCCGTTTGACCTTCGAGCAAGGTCGCGGCGAACCATCACAACGAGATCGCTGAACGACATTTCGTCTGTATTGTAACGCCTTGGTTTCTTGAAGTCTCTCAACATTCCCTTGAGTTTTCGAGACGACCGAACGCAAAACGAAAAGCCGTGGAAGCGAAGGCTGAATTAACGCAATCTCGTTAGACCAATTCCGAGATGACCTCTCCTTCCGGGAGAGCCAGCATCGGGCGGTCATCAAGCGTGCGGAGTTTAGCTTCAGGGTTCAGACCGAGGGCGTGATAGACCGTGGCGGCAAAATCGGGAACAGAGACTGGGTGATCCGCGATTTCCGCCGCGTGTTTGTCGCTGGCCCCGAGCACAATCCCCGTTTTGATTCCTCCGCCGCCGAGCGTCAGGCTGAAGCACCGGTTCCAGTGATCGCGGCCCGGAGCACGTGGATCGTTGTTCAAACGTGGTGTGCGGCCGAATTCTCCAGCCGTGATGACCAGTGTGTTGTCGAGCATACTACGTTGGTCGAGATCATTAAGCAGTGCGGCGTAACCCTGCTCATAGGGGGGAACTTCGGTTCTCAAACGGGGAAAGACTTCCGGATGATGGTCCCACCCGTAGCGAACGTATCCTTTAACCGTAACAAACCGCACGCCGCCTTCGATCAGACGCCGAGCCAGCAGTAATCCCTGCCCGACGCGATTGCGACCATAGTTTTCGCGGACTCTTTCCGGCTCCTGAGAAATATCGAAGGCGTCCTTTGCTCGTTGCGACGTGATCATCGAAAGGGCTCGCTCGCGAAATGCTTCGTGAGTCCGGGCGAATTGAAGCTGCCGTTCCTGCCGTGACTGGAATTGATCGACGGCCGCCAGCAACGATTGTCGGTCAGACAGACGAGCAACGCTCACGGATTCGGGTGGGCTGAACTCATCGACTGCAAAGCTGCCGCTGTTTGGATCGCGTTCGATCACGAATGGATCGTACGTCCGCCCCAGGTAACCACCAAAGCCGGGATCTCCATATCGCGGACTCGCCAACTTGCCCACTTGGACGAACGGCGGCGTCTGGCGTGCTCGTCGTTCCTGTTGCCAGGTCAGCATGGCGCCGAATCCTGGTGGGTTGAGCGAATTCGTCAGACGACTGCCGCTCATCAAGTGAAAGTCGCCTTGACCGTGCGTGGGCGAATAGGAGTGCATCGAGCGGATGACTGAGAACTTCTCGGCACAGTCGGCCATGTGCGGCATCAATTCACACAATTCCAGGCCGGGCAGTCGTGTGACGATTGGATTCAGTTCGCCGCGAATCTCGGCAGGGGCGAGCGGCTTCATGTCGTACATGTCGATTTGGCTAGGTCCGCCGAGCAACCATAGCAGGATACAATTCACTTCGCGGCGAGGTTGATCGGCGACCGCCGGTTGTTGGATCGTATCAAGCAGATTAACGCCCAGCGCCGACAAGCTTCCTACTTGCAGAAGTTCACGCCGGCCGAGGCCCGCGTTCAATCGCAACATAAGTTCTCTTTCGTCTATGGAAGACCCCGACTCAAAACAGCTCGACAATCGGTCGTCCGCCGTCGGTAAAGTCGATGGGCCGTCCGTCCGGCTTCTTCAATCGCGACTCTGTTTCAATGCCCAGCTTACGGTAAATCGTTTCGGCGTAATCGTAGGGTGTGTAGCGACGATCAACCACTTCGCCACCATCCTTGTTGGTCGCGCCGATCACTTGACCGCCGAGAACGCCAGCACCGGCAATCGCGATCGACATCGCCCGGCCCCAGTGGTCGCGGCCACCCCATTTATTGACTCGCGGCGTCCGGCCCATCTCGGTCACAAAGCAGACCAGTGTCTCATCGAGCAGGCCGCGCTCGTCGAGATCCTCGATTAACGCACTCAGCGATCGATCAAGGCTGGGCATCATCAGGGGATGCGGTAGGCCGTATCGTTCCTGGTTCTTCATCGCCTGTGGGCCACCGCATGGACCGTTTTTGTAGATTCCCTCGTGGTGGTCCCAGTTCAAAAAGACGCCGTTCGGTTGCCCAGTTCCCGGGCGGCCAGCGTGTTCCGGAGGCTGAATGACTGTGACGCTAACGAATCGAACGCCCGCCTCAATCAACTTGCGCCCTAGCAGATAACAACAGCCGCGATGATCCCGGCCATAACGATTGCGTGTTCTGTCGGATTCTGTCTGCAAATCAAACGCGCTTTGCACAGGCGGACTGGTCAACAGGTCGACCGCGTTTTCGTAGTACTTTCGCAGAGACTGTGCGCGGTCTGTCTGGGCCAATACCGATTGATCTAATTCAACCAATAACTTGCTGCGATCGTGCAACCGCCGTGTGCTCAGGCCAGGTTGCAGCGAGAGTGATTTCACATGCCATTTCGGATCGCTCAGATTCTCGCCCAGACTTTTAGTGCCCAACTTCCACGGTGCACGGCTGACCGGTAGAAAGCCGGTCGTGCTGACGTGATTCGGCATGTTGATCCCGGGACAGAAAATATACCCAGGCAACTGTGGGCACTCGGTGCCCAACACGTGGGTGACCACCGAACCGATGTCGGGAAAATCGAGCGGAGCGTTGAAGCGATACCCTTTGAAGAATTCCTTGCAGGCGTTCGGATGGCTAGGAGCTTCGGAAGTGGTCATCGACCGGACGACCGACAGTTTATCAGCCTGACGGGCGATCATCGGCATCAGCGACGAGAACTGGATGCCGGCAACGCTGGTCGAAATTGGCCGGTAGGGTGTGCGATGGTCGGATGGAGCGTCTGGTTTCGGATCCCACGTGTCCATGTGGCTGATTCCACCCTCTTCGTAGACGACCAGTACTTGCTTCGCCCGAGCCCGGTGCGAGGACACCTTGGCGACGGCTTGCACAGCCATCATTTCCGCCAGCCCGAATCCCATGACACCGGCGGAAACAGATCGGAGCAGTCTCCGTCGATCGAATTGGCATCTTGCGAGAGTCATGGTTGAAGAATTTTACCAATTGGCCGACCCAGACACCAGATGCTGTACGTGGCAGCGACTTTCACCTCGCCGACATTGCGGCAACCCGCGATGTCGAAGAACGATTGCAACATAAAAACAGTCAACAACCTCGTATGTTCCGGGTGAAGGGCAGAACGAACTCTGGCCGTGAACCGAATCAATGAAGGTATCGAGGATCCATATCATCGAGTACGCATAACCGAACAAATTCTGCCGCTCATCTTCGGCGCAGGCAATCGACACTTCCCCCGTCCCAATGAGCGACATTGAGAATCTGGAGATACCAGATGAGGAAGGACAGAATAGCGCTTGATTGGTATTATCGGAATTAGGAGCAGCCATCGGCCACGCGATGTTCCACAAAACCGCAGCTGATAAGTTGTGTTCCGATCTCTGTATACTCAAGTTGGGTTAACAAAATGAAGTCAAAGGAGAATCGCAGCACAATGACTCGAAGAGAGTTCGCCGTGCCTTTTCCTTCTTCGTTTTCCGCAGCGTTGGCGAAGTCGCCGTAGATTCCGGGAATGCCTAGTCTTAATCTTGACGATTGGGCCTGCGATTGTCTCGAAAAGCCGTGACATCTGAGACGTGTCAAAAAACCACCCATTTTTGGTTTGCGCCGAAGAATGGCGGGAGTGCGTTGTCTCAGAGGGCATCTGGAAAGATAAATGGTCTGGGCTGCGATCGAGAAAAAGTGGATACTTCGTGCGGTAAGTTCTGGGTTTCATTTCGACAGGGAGGTCGATCATGTCAGACGTTTCCGTACGGC
>CAUZVF010000028.1:0-14833 GCA_963582955.1 Planctomycetota bacterium | reverse complement strand
CGGTATCCAGATCGTAGCTGCGGACGCGATTCGTCGCGCTGACAATGACCTGAACCCGATCTTGATACTCGACAACCAGCGGCGTTGACCAAGAAGTCGGCTCATTTCGTTCGACAGTCCAGCGTGTGTCTCCGGTCTCGGCGTCGAGTACGGTGATGAATGATTGGTCTTCATGATCCCAGTTGACAACTAACGATTTGCCATGAACAACGGGCGACGTCGCCTCGCCCCAGCCGTATCGAGTCCGCATATTTCCAAGATCCCGCTTCCACAACAGTTGGCCGTTCAAGTCGTAGCAGTAAGTCCCCCGCGATCCGAACGAAACGTACAATCGCTGGCCGTCGGTCATCGGTGACGACGAGGCAAACGTGTTTGTAGGATGCCGTCCCTCGTGCGGGACGTCTTCACACGCCGTTCGCTGCCAGAGCGTCTTTCCCGTTTTTCGCTCGATACAAATCACTTCAAACTTATAGAGATTTGCCGGAGGCCGAGTTCTCGCGCGTTCGTCTTGCTGAGGCGGATGCTCGGCAACTCGGTCGGTTCGGATGGCGGACAGTAAGAATATTTGTCCGTCCCAAACGATCGGAGTCGCACTTCCCCGGCCCGGCACGACTGCCTTCCATCGAATATTAGTACTCGGGTCCCACTGTGTTGGCGGATCGCCATGCGGAGCAACACCATTCGCCGATGGACCTCGCCATTGATGCCAGTTCTGATCGCGGCGATTCGAGAACTCGCCGGCCTTCATCGACGTGGCGACTGCCAGAATCGCAACGAAACTAGCAAGCGTGTTGATCATGAAACTCAGCCCCGGGCTGCCAGCCAGCCGCAGCGAAGGATGTTTGCTGTTCGGCCATTAAGACCACTTGCGTGAGCCGATGAGTCCGTTTCAGAATGCGATTGATCAGCCGCGTTCAGAGCATCATCAAGATCAACGACATGGCATGCCAGACAAGTCCTCAGCGAGGACATCGCGGCTTTATCTGTTTCGCCTGATGTTGTTGGCCGATCACCGCTGACACTTGCTGACGAATGGCATGCGACACATGTCAGCATGGCTGACTGAGCCGTCCACTTTGACTGAGATCCTGCATTCGGGAACAACATCGAGCACTGTGTCAACTGAAACGCAGTGGCCTGCTGTTGGCCGTCCCCACGTTCGCCCTGAAAAGCGAGAACCAACATGGTGGCCGCCGTTCCCGCAAGAAACGCGGCCGCATACCGCATCATTCGGCGTGGCATCACCGTGTTCCGGCCGGCATCCGTCTTCAGCTCGACGGCTGCCGCTTCAGCGACGCGAATGGATTCTAGCGACAACAAAACGGGACCCGTGGAACGCTCGGCATCTTGTTGCGACAGAATCGGAGTTCCAAGCGGCAAATTCTCGACTGCGCTGTCGAACATGCCAAACGCCGGTTCCAGAGTTTCGCTCATCTGACGGCATCGCGGACAGTTCGCCAAGTGGCGGTTCAACTCGTCGCTGTCGCGCAGGTGCCGGTCGGTCAGACAATCAAAAGCTTGATCACAATTCATTGGGTATCCCCTTCTCGAACACGAATCAGATGTGCGAGTTTCAGCAAACCGTTTCGGACCCGCATTTTGGCTCCGTTGAGGCTGCAATTCATCGTTCGAGCAATCTCGTCGAACTTCAGCTCACCGAAGAAACGCAAACGCAGCGCGTCGGCCTGAGCCTCGGGCAATTCGTTCAAATACTGAGTCAATAGTTGGGTCTGTTCAGACGCCAGGAGTAGGGACAGTCCCGTTTCATGGTTCGCGCGTTCCACGACTCCCGCAATGGCCGCGGAATTCATCGCCGGATCGGAGACTGGCCTGGGACGCCGCGACTGTTGCTTCAATTGCCGCCGGCACAGATTCAGCAGAATCGTCCACAGCCACGTCCGGAACGAAAAGCGACAGTCATACGTCGCTCGTGCGGCAAAGGCTGCCAGAAACGCCTCTTGCACAACGTCTTCCGCCCACGCCGCCTCGCCGAGTTTGCTGCGAGCCACGCGAATCAGCGACTCTTGATAGCGCAGCACGAGTTCGTCGAACAATGGCAATTGCCCGCCCTGAACGCGCTTCATGATCTGAGCGTCATCAAGATTCACATCGCACTCCCGCGGTTGTTGCAACTCATTCTAATCGAAAGTCAGCTTCAAAACTAACCCGATGTAAGTTGTGAATGAAGGTTTTTGAGTCCCGAAGTGACGGAATATGATGGCCCAAGTGTGGGTATTCAACGAGTTCCTTCATTCGAGCTACGAAACACGCAACACATTGAAGACTTTAAGAACCAGTGTTCCGACGAAGAACAGCAGTGTTGCGATCAGCACAATGTTGGTGAGCCATCCGTTCGAGCGTTCTTTTCCGATCCACCGCGACGAACCGTTGAGACAGATTAACGCCAGTGCGAGCAGTGGAAGGAAAAAGGCGCCAACAATCGCGAATGCCTTTTGAGCGAACTCGAAACTCACCGTCATTCCTATCGCCGGCACCGTCGCAAGACAATAAAGGAAAATCCGATAATCGCGAGATTTGGTGTCGACCGCCGATTGCGTTTCGCGGGCATCCAATTTCCGGCCAATGCGCACCGCGTCGGCGAAGAGGTAGGGGACGCTTTGCCAGACTCCAAGAAGACTGCTGAAAATCGCCGCCCACGCCCCGATCAAGAAGATCCATCGGACGGCTGGCCCAATTGTTCCGAGTTCGGCGTCGAGCTGGTTCCCAAGTTGTACGAGCAACTGCGCGCCTTTGCCTTCCACGACAATGCGGCTGCCTAGCAACACCATGCACAATCCAAATATTGCCGTCAGACTATACGCCACGCAAAGGTCGATTCGGCAGACACCCAGATCGCGGGCATCAGTGCGTTGCTCTTCGGCGATCCAATATCCATAGCACAAGATCGTCATCGTTCCACCGATGCCACCCATTAAGGCGAGTGTCCATTGCAGTCCTTCTCCGTCGGAATCGGGGATCGTTGGCACCAAACCACTGACGAGGGCAGGCCATTCGGGAGCGATGGCAATCGCACTGATCAGCACGGCAATAAACATGATGGCGATCAAGACGGCCATCAACTTTCCGAACATTGCAAACCCGCCACGCCGGATCAGTACGACGGCCACGAGACTTTGAGCGATTCCGTAGACGATTTTGTCGGTATTGGGAGAAAACAACGGCAGCAATGCATGAACGGCAATACCCGCGGCGCTCATCAGCGCGGCACCGACAAAGTAGGACCAGACAAACAAATAAATCAAGAAGACATAATAAACGGCGAGGCCGCCGTGCTTGATGACACCTTCCAGCAGAGTGTCACCCGTGACCAATTGCCAGCGTGCCAAGCCCTCGGTCAAGACGAATTTCATCGCAGCGCCGACGATAACAACCCACAGCACCGCTAAGCCGAGTTTGCTGCCTGAAAACGCGCCAGTCGCCAAGTCACCCGCTCCGACTCCGGTCGCTGCCGTCAGCATTCCAGGCCCGACGATGGCAAGCCAGCTTTTCGAGCGATTCCCGGCCATGCTTTCTCGATGTCGATTGAAGTCGTATCCGCTTGAACCGTCGATCGTTTTCTCTAACTCGAATTATTCGTAACCCGAAGCGTAAGCGAGGAATTCAACATGTTTCCTCGCTGACGCTTCGGGTTACGATCAACTCCGATTTAGCGCGGTGTTTTGGGTAAGATAGTCGCAACTCCTTTTGGCTACCAGCTTTGCATCATATTTGCGTTGTTTCGTGAATAATCCGGGCTAACGTTCCGTTTTGTCTTGGAAGTGAAACTCGAAATGCGTGACGGTCGATTTCAGACCTTCGGCTCCTGCCAGCTTTGCCAATTGGGCCGCCGCGTTGCTGTCCCCAAGGTTGCCGGTTTCATGTCCGTGCCAGTCCTAAGCGCGTTCGAGGATTCCGTCAACGACTTTGCCCGGCTGGCCGTCGAGCAATGATTCTTCGCGGCCGTTGCGTTTGTAACTCAGGTGTTCAGAGTCGAGTCCGAACAGATGCAGCAGCGTGGCATGATAGTCGAAGTGATTCACAATATCGCCGACCGCGTGGTGACCGAATTCGTCGGTTTCGCCATACGTTCCACCGCGACGGAATCCGCCGCCGGCGACCCACATGCTGAAACCGTAAGTGTTGTGATCGCGGCCGACCTTGGCGGGCCCGGCGTCGTTTTGAATGACCGGCAAACGTCCCATCTCACCGCCCCAATGCACGACTGTCGTGTCGAGCAATCCGCGTTGCTTCAAATCGGCCACCAACGCCGCGGCCGGTTTGTCAGTTTTCTTGCACGCCGCCGGCAATGACGTCCGGATGCTGCCGTGATGGTCCCAGTACTGATTCTTCGTGAAGATTTGGACAAAACGAACCCCGCGTTCCACCAACCGACGGGCGATCAGGCAGCGCGTTCCGTATTCCTGAGTCGGTGCGTCATCGATTCCGTACATCTTGTGCGTGGATTCGGTTTCTTGACTGATATCCAATGCGTCGCGTGCGGAGGTCTGCATGCGGGCCGCCAACTCGTAATTCGAAATGCGAGCCGCCAGATCGCTCTCGCCCGGATGTTGTTCCAAATGGCGTTCGTTCAACCGTTTCAGAAACGACAGCAGATTATTCTGCGGTTCGCCTCGCAATTCCGCGGGCGCGTCGAGGTTCAGGATCCGTGGTTCACGAGCCCGGATCACGGTTCCCTGAAAGAGTGACGGCAGCCAACCGTTCGACCAATTTAACACTCCTTCGACTGGCAGGCCGCGCGGATCGCGCATGGCGACAAACGCCGGTAAATTTTGCGTTTCGGAACCCAGGCCATACGTCAGCCAACTGCCCAACGACGGCCGGCCGCGCTGAGTCCGACCGCTGTTCATGGCATGGATTGACTGTCCGTGATTGTTGACTCCCGTGTGCATCGAGCGAATCACGCAGATGTCATCCACGACTTCGGCGATACTCGGCAGCAGTTCGGAAACCGGTGTGCCACACTCGCCGTGCTGTCGGAATTTCCAGGGACTGCCCAAGACGCGGGAACTCGCCTGTGCGGCGTTGTCGTATTTAATCGTTCCGGGAAACTTCTGTCCGTCCAGCCGGTTGAGTTCCGGTTTCGGGTCGAGCAGATCGACTTGGCTTGGCCCACCCTGCATGAACAGCGAAATCATCGCCGTCGCTTGCGGTGCGTTCCGCGGTTGTCTCGGCAGCAAGTCAAAATTCGTGGCAACCAGATTCGGCTTCACTGGTTTGGCCAGTAATTTGTCTTCCTTCATCAACCAAGCCAATGCCAACGGCGCGAGACTGATTGCCCCGTTGGCCAGGAAATGACGCCGGTTGGATTCGTTAGGCCAGTTAGGTTTCATTTGTTGCTCGGTCTCTTCTGACGGTCACGGGATATACTTCACGCCGTTGGAAATGTCGCCTTCGGCTTGCCGTTAAACGAGTCATTCTTACATGCGAATGGTAAAAATCAGTCGACATACAAAAAACGATTCGAACTCAACAACGCTTGGCAGAATGTCGCCAAGGCCCGTTGTTCGGCTTGTTTTGTGTTCTTCATACTTTTGCGAAAAGCCGCCGTTTGACGATTCAGGAATTGTTCCGTCGATGTAATCTCGTCGGCTTCCGGCTCGCGGCCGAACGCCACAATCCACGCTCGGACAATTTGCAATCGGCGGTCAGTTCCGACGTCATTCACGACTCGTTCGGCAAACCTCGCGGAATAATCAATGACGAAAGTACTGTTCATCAGCATTAACGACTGCGGCGCGACGTTGGATTTGTTGCGGCGCGTGCAGTTAGGTGACATCGTCGGCGTGTCAAACGCTTCCAACACGCCCAGCGGGCGGCTGCGGCGAACTTGTACATAAAGGCTGCGGCGAAATTCCTCGCCCTGCAAGTCAATTTGCGCGGTTGGCTTGCGTTCGCCGTCGAGATTCTCTTTGCCAAGCACGATCTGGCCGACTTCGTCTTCCATGACGGGGATTGGGTCGCCATACAGCTTTTCGTTCAATCGTCCGCTGACGAATAAAACGGCGTCCCGCAACGATTCTGATTCCAATCGCCAGATATTCATCCGGCCATACAACCGATTGTCAGGATCGACCGCGTCGAGCTTGGCCCGCCGGCGTGACGACTGCCGGTATGCCGTCGACGTCATGATCAGCCTGTGCAACCGTTTGATCCGCCAACCCGATTGCATGAAGTCCGATGCCAGCCAATCGAGCAATTCCGGATGCGTGGGCCGTTGGCCGAGGAACCCGAAGTCACCGGGCGATTCGACCAACCCGCGGCCAAAATGATGCAACCAAATGCGATTGACGATGACTCGCGCCGTTAATGGATGCCGCCCGTTCGTAAGGCTTCGGGCATACGCCAATCGCCGGCCCGTTGTTGGGATGCTGGAATCATTCGCGGGGATTTGGGTTTTGGCCGTTAACGCGACAACAGTCAGTTCCCCTGGCACCACGATTTGTTTGGGCTGTTCGTGATCACCTCGATGAAACACGTGGGTTACGGGGACTTTTCCCGGTGCTTCGGTCAACGCGCGGATGAATCCTTCACGCGGAATCTTGTCCCGGATCGCCGCCGCGCGTTCGGTGAATCGTTTCAGATCGTCGGCCGCTTTTTCGGAACGTAAGCGCATTGCGTCATCGGCCAATTTCTTCAATTCCGCCGCCGCCTCGGGATTGAATTTTCCAAGTGTCGCGGCCGTCACGGCAACTCCGGGAAATCGGCCGATCAATTCAAGCTGCGCTGCGGACCGAGATTTCGCGGATATCTTCAACGCAGTCTCGACAGCCGTCCGTTCTTCCGCCGGCACTTTCCGCAACTCGCGCGCTGCCGTTTGAGCGACGAATTTTGGGAGTTTTCGTTTTCGTGCGGCGTCGAACTGGGCAGCCTTTGCCGCGCGTCGGCGGTCATACAGATACAACGACCCCGCGCTGATGCTGGCGACACTGGGATATTCCTTCAGCAGTGCTTTTTGTTCCGGAGTTCGCGTCTTGGCCGGTGAGCGATAGGCCATGCGCAGCGGTTCTCGAAGCGACTGGGGAACCAATAGGAGTTCTTCTTCGAGTGTGCGTGTGATGTAGTGTTCGGTCTTCTTGGCGCGTTCCGCATCGACTTTGGCGGCCTCGGCATTGATCTGTTTGGCCAATTCGCGGTCGGAATCCGTGTAAAGTGAAATTCGCCGTCTGACGGGCGGACGCCAATTCTTCCAATCGAGAGCGGGTTCAAAAATGGCCCGCATACGATAATAGTCGGTCTGCGGGATAGGGTCGTAGCGATGGTCATGGCATTGAGAACACGCAACCGTCAGCCCTAACAGCGATGTCGAGACAATCTGGATTGTGTCGGCAATTGTCTGATTGCTGGCAACTTTCCGGTCAACGCCGCCGACTCCAGTACCGTCCGGAGCCATCCGAAGAAATCCCGTGGCTGTCAGTTGCTCGATTTCGTCCGCGGTCAGGTTCCGGTACGGCGGAGCCACCAACTCGTCGCCAGCCAACTGCTCGTGGACGAACAGATCAAACGGCTTGTCGCTGTTGAATGATCGAATCACATAGTCGCGATAGCGAAACGCCCACTCGCGAGGTACATCTTGATCGGTGTATCCTTCCGAATCGGCGTAGCCCGCGACATCCAGCCAATGACGTCCCCAACGTTCTCCATAATGCGGGGAAGCCAGCAACCGGTCAATCAGCCGCTCGTAAGCGTCGGGCCGTGAATCGTCAAGGAAGGCACGAACATCGCCGGGTGACGGTGGCAGCCCCAGCAAATCGAAATGCGCCCGGCGGATCAAAGTTCGGCGTGAAGCGTCGCTGGAAAACGAAAAACGACGTTTTTCCAACCGAGCCAGTAGAAACGCATCGATTGCCGATTGGACGCGTGCCATGTTCGACACTTCGGGCACTACCGGACGCGTGATCGGTCGGAACGACCAAAACGTTCGCTCTTCATGGGTCAACAGCGGGCCGTCGCCAATCTCTTTCGGTTCATCATGCGCTGTTTTTGCTCCTGCGGCAATCCAACCGGCGATCACGGCGATTTCCTGAGCCGTTAACCGCTTGTCTTCCCCAGGAGGCATCTCGCCGTTTCGGATCCGCGTCAACAACAGGCTCTTGTCACTGTTGCCAGGAATAATGGCCGGCCCTGATTCACCGCCTTTGGCAATCAATCGCCGCAGCCGCAAATCGAGTTGTCCTTCACGTTCACCATTCTCACCGTGGCATTGAAAGCAATTCGCTTTGAGAATTGGCCGCACATGTTTTTCGTAAGTGATTGGCGGATCGGGCGCATCAGCGGCGCGGAGCTGACCAAGCAGCGAAACGAATAGCGCAGGTGCGATCCAAAGGGCTCGATACATGATAAGGAAAATGCGTGTATTCGGTGGGATTGTTGGGCAGGTCGAGAATTGTATTCTCACAGACTCGACCTATCGCGACAAGCGGAGCGGACCGAATTGCAATCGGCGCCTTGCTTCGAGAACCAGAACGTGAATGGCTTGCCCAAGTCCTCATGGAATGGCGCGAAACCGCCTAATTGAGAATGAAATAGGCACCAGCGCCGAGTACCACGCAACCGGCTAAGATGGCTAGCAGAATCAGAATCACGCGGAAATTCTTCTTGCCACAACACTTCTTAGCAACAACCGTGTCAGCGAGGAGCGTTTCGATGTCGACTTCATTGCCGAAACGATCGTGAATTGTGAGTTCGTTTTCCCGGACATACTCGCGAATTCCTTGACAAGCATGCTTCTTCCCTTCAGTAACACCGATTGCGATTCCAGTACCAATTCCCGCTCCCATTCCTGCACCGATTCCCGCGCCAAAACTCATGACATCTCCTCACTTCCATTCGCACAGAAAACCGAGACTTCAAGAAAGACCGCCCGTGAATCCGGCGGTCACGTTCCGAAACATCGCGCATTTGCCTCCGTATCGTCGTAATGACCAGATGCGTGAACGCAGCCATTCAAAGTTGAGATCATGAAATTCCCAAAAGACGAAACTTCTTGCAAACCGAATCCGTGCCTGATACGATCGGAGGGTAATGGTCATCCCCACGGTGAATACCCAAATTGGAGAATTGTCATGAAGTGGAGCCGCACACCTGATCGCTCGAACGTGGTCCCAATTTTGCGTCGGCCACGTGGGTTTACGCTAATCGAGCTGCTTGTCGTGATCGCGATCATCGCCGTGCTGGCAGCATTGATTCTCCCAGCTGTCCAACGGGCACGTGAGGCCGCTCGCCGAACCCAATGCTTGAATCACCTCAAGAATATCGCGTTGGCTGCTCACAACTACCACGATACTCACAGGTCATTCCCATCGGGATGGATACAAAAGACCAATCCCAATGATGATTTGGCCGCGTTGAATGTGCCGTTTGCGGAGCCCCAATTGATTGATTTGGGCGCACCCGTGGCAGGCGGACCGCCGCCGCAAGTCCAATTGACCGATTGGGTCATGTCGAGCAGTTGGGGTTGGCCGGCGTTGATGCTTCCGCAAATGGGTGAAACCACCGCCAATGTCAGCTTTGTCGAACCCAAAGGTGGAGCGGCAGGAGATCCGGGCGTTGGAAACTTGAATACCGACAATCCGCCGAATCCTCTAGGGGCGTCCCAGATGTTGATTGAATCCTATGTCTGCCCGACCGCGGACTTGAACTCGACACGGCCGCAGCAGCTGGGATATCTCACATATCGCGGTGCCACCGGGACGACACAGAATAACGGCGTCTTCTTTCGTGACAGTTCCGTGTCGTTCAAAGGATTGCGTGATGGTGAAACGAATACCATTCTGTTTGGCGAATCGTTGATGGGTTTCTGGAACGACGCCTATAGTTGTTGCGCCCGCGTGCGTGACGATCTTGATGCGACTGGTGCTCCCAACCCTGACGGTCTTCCCGATCCTGATTATATCTCTAGTCGCACCGTAAACGGAGTTGGTCCGGCGTTCGATACATACAACTTTAATCCGTCAAATGGTATTCACATATTCGGATTTGGAAGCTGGCACGAGGAAGTTGTGATGATCGCCCTATGCGATGGTTCTAGCCGATCTATTAGCAGGATGATGGACTTCACGATCTTGAAAGCGCTGGTGACTCGCGCCAATTCCGAGCGTATTTCGGAATTCTGATTCACAAGTTTTGCGATCGAACCGAATCCAACCCGACCCATCGTGGGTCGGGTTTTTTATTTCGCCGATCAGCCGCCGCGTGGCAGATCCATGAGTTTTCCAAATCGTTCGAGGACGCGGATCTTTAACGGCACGAACTCGGGGCCGTCGAATTCTTCGGATTCGACGATTAAAAACGCCGCTTGACGTGCTTCCATGAGGACCTTGTGGTCTCGAATCAAGTTAGCCACTTTCAGTGGAAGTTGGCCGTGCTGGCGCGTGCCAAGAATATCCCCTGGACCGCGCAATTCGAAATCCACCTCGGCGATACGAAAGCCATCATTATGTTGCTCGAGCGCGGCCAGCCGCTTGACGGCGTCGTCGGTCTTGGCTTCCGAGAAAAGGAAACAATAACCCTGATGCTCACCGCGCGCGACGCGGCCGCGGAGTTGATGCAACTGCGAAAGCCCAAAGCGTTCTGCCTGATAGATGACCATGACTGTCGCATTGGGCACGTCGACACCCACTTCGACCACGGTGGTCGAGACGAGCGCTTGAAGCTGGCCGTTCCGGAAGGCTTCCATCACGTTGGCTCGTTCGTTGCGGTCCATTTTTCCGTGAATCATTCCGACGGAAACATCTCGCAATTCGCCCTGGGAAAGCGTGCGGTACAGTTCCTCGGCGCTGACAAGACCGTGCGTTTCGGCAAAACCACCCTCGACGCGCGGACACACGGCATAAGCCTGACGGCCGCTGCGAAGTTGTTTCTTGACGAAATCCCACGCGCGACGTTGCGTTTGTGGGTTATGCACCCGGCTTGTAATGACCTTTTGACGTCCAGGCGGCATGTCGGAAATCACGGTGATGTCGAGGTCTCCGAATTGAGTCATGCACAGGCTGCGCGGAATCGGCGTGGCCGTCATGACCAGCACGTGTGGTGATCTCCCGGCCAGAGAAAATTGGGCCCGTTGCTCAACGCCAAATTTATGTTGCTCGTCGATAACAACCAGTCCCAGATTGTGAAACTTGACATCCTTTTGAATGACGGCCTGTGTTCCAATAATCAATTGCGTGTCTCCACTGGCAATATCGGCAATCGCTTGTTTGCGTTGCGCTGCCGTCAGGCTGCCGGTGAGAAGTGTCCGGCTGACACGGCTTGCCGCCAACGTCGACTCGACCGTTTGCCAATGTTGTGTCGCCAACAATTCTGTCGGAGCCATTAGCACGGCTTGGTAACCGGCTGCGATGGCAACCAGAACTCCATAGATGGCAATGGCCGTCTTGCCGGCGCCGACATCGGCCTGCAGCAGCCGATGCATCGGGTGTCCCGAATCGAAATCCGCGGCGATTTGTTTCACGGCGTCGCTCTGACCGTCCGTGAATTCGAATGGGAACAATCGGCGAATGCGAGAATCAATTTTCGCTGTCGTTGGCAAACGCGGAACATCATCGGCTTTTCGCCACGCCCGCCGCCGAATCGCCAGTGCCAATTGGAATTCGAATAAGTCATCGAAGATCAACCGGCCGCAGCCGGCGTTAAACTCGGCGACGGATTGCGGACCGTGTATTTGACGAATGGCCGTGCGGATTCCGGGCAGCTTCAGCGATTCGCGAAGCGAATCGGTCAGGTATTCTGAGATAAACTCGGCGAACATCTCGACGGCCGTTCGCGTGATCCGCCGCATTTCGTACATTTTCAGGCCCTCGGTGAGCGGATAGCGCGGCAGTACACCGCCGTGCTCGTCGCCCGTATCACCTTCGAGCCATTGGACCTGCGGGTTCGAAATTTCCCATCGTCCGGATTGCCACTTGGGTTTGCCGGAAAAAACAACGGGCTCGTCATCCGTGAATTTATGCAGCATCCAGGGTTGGTTAAACCACACACCTCGCAGAAATCCTCGGTCGCAGTCGAGCAAAACGGCAACCAGCGTGCGACCGTTCGAAAGCTCTTTTGCGTCGCGGTCGACAACGGTCCCGCGAATCGTCTGCGGCTTGCCGGCTTCGACGTTCAGGATGTCCGTCACCTGCGTCAGATCC
This sequence comes from Planctomycetota bacterium, assembly GCA_963582955.1. GTDB lineage: Bacteria > Planctomycetota > Planctomycetia > Planctomycetales > Planctomycetaceae > CAUZVF01. The sequence goes on along the minus strand of CAUZVF010000028.1, from coordinate 2,684 downwards.
AAGACATCGCGTGGCATGAACCACAATAGGTCTTCGACTGTTTCAATTCCCAACTTCGCCAGCAATTCCGCGCGAGCCGGTCCCACACCGGGCAGGAATTGAACGGGAGTCCGCAGCGGTTCTTCGGAATTTGACTGTTGAGACGGCATAAGCAGGACGATCCCAGGGCACTCAATTGCGTGCAATTGGAATCGGCCTCGGCAGGAATTGCAATCCGTCAGAACTGCATCGACGCTTCAACCGCCAATTCGTCGCAGCGTTCATTTTCAGGATGGCCGGCGTGGCCTTTGACGACGGTGAACTCGACTTCGTGCTGAGAAAGCAATTCGTCGAGTTGCTTCCATAATTCGACGTTCTTAACCGGCTTCAGACGTTTGCCTTCGCGACGTTGCCAACTGTTTTTTTTCCAATTGTGCCTCCACGAGCGGCACCCATCGGCCACGTATTTGCTGTCAGTCACGACTTCAACCCGCGAACAGCGTTTCAGAGCCAACAGACCAGAAATGACGGCCTGCAATTCCATTTGGTTGTTCGTTGTGTTTTTAAGTCCGCCTGACGCTTCCTTTTCAGTACCCGTCGCCGGATGCCGCAAAATGTAACCCCATCCGCCGGGACCGGGATTACCGCGGCACGCACCATCGGTAAACAACTTTACAAAGGAACGCTTCTCGGCCGATCCCGATGTCATGTCGTTCGTCATGGAATCAGACCGCCTTTGAGCGACTGAGCTGACCGTCGTGAAAACTGCATGAAACGCCGTTGTCTCGATTGTCAGAATCTTCGCCGCGGGAAAACCAAACGCGAATTGCTGGAAGCGAGCGTCGGCGCGAGATGCGGCAAAAAGTCCGCTTAATTTGGCTCAACGTTCTCGATAGACGATTCGACCACGATTCAAATCGTAGGGTGAGACTTCAACAACAACTCGGTCACCGGGCACGATACGGATGAAGTGTTTCCGCATCTTGCCTGCGACATGCGCCAGCACTTTGTGACCGTTCTCCATCTCGACACGGAACTGCGTGTTCGCGAGAGCCTCAATAACAGTTCCTTCGACTTCGATGGCCTCTTCTTTGGCCATAAAACTTTGCCTTCCTCTAGTCGGGGGTTTGGGGTAAAGAGAACACGACCTCATTGGACTAAAGATTGTAGCAAAGCCGCGAAAAACTGCAAAAGGCCAGTTTTCGACGTCCCGTTTTCGATGGATCATGCACGAAAAAGCAATCCGCTGATTGTGCCATGCTCAATTGAGTCATGCCGGCGCGTTTTATTGTTCGGCGGATCAACCGACAGCCGAGAATCCGCGATCGAACTTTGCATTCTCAGTCCTCGTCCAAGTCGAGCCGTTTGAGAATCATGATTCCGAATCGTCCGTCATTTAGCGGAATAGCCCCCTCGGTCAACACGGGCCGATAGTTTTGACGCACCCATGAAGAGATCGCCTGTCCGTAATTGCGTCCAAAATAACGGTATCCAAATTCTTTAGTATCCTTGTGGACCAGAACGATAAAGTGCGGCGATGCTTCTAGCAGCGATTGCAACATGATATTTTCGCCGTGCAAATGTACTTCAAACGGATTGAAGTTGTGAAACCGAGTCGGATTGGCCCGACGTGACAGATAGTTCAACATGACTCCTTCGGGAATCGCAACGACGGTTTGTTCGGGTTCACTATATCGCGAAAAGTAGTCGAGCACGGCATTGACGGCGTGGCCGCGATTGTCCGCCAGGATTGCGTCAGGTCCGCTTGATACCGCGACATTTTTCCGCTCATAAGAGATGCCGGATATTCGGATCGAACCATGAATCAACACGGTCACGGCGGCGAGTGCCATCGCGGTGAAGAGTTGGCCACGGCCGCCATGACGATTGATCCATGCGGGTATCCAATTGACGGCAACCACGATTAGCAGCATCGTCGCCGGCATCGCCAGCACAAACCCGTAGTGCCAAATTCGGGCAAAGAGGATCATTTTCCATAACAAGACGAACGCAAACGTCGAAAAAACCAATTTGATTGTCTGAATCGAACGCTGGTCGATTTGGCCGTCACGCTTGGCGAGTTTCCTCAAGCTGACAATGGCGGCAACCAATGTCACAACGGGAAGAGGACGCGCCCAGTCCCTCCAAGGAATTTGCTCGTGGAATATCCAACCGATGGCATTGATGACGATGAACGCCGTGATGCCGAGCGAGAGCGCCAGCTTGGAGTTGCCGGGTTGCGGAACGCTCTTGTTCGTTTTCTTGCGGAACAAGAACGCGACTGCTAAGCCGAAAAGAAGTGCGACGGCATGCCATCCGCACATGATTAGTAATCGGAGCGAATTCGTGGGAATGTCATCGATTCCCATGCCGGTGCGATAGAACACTTCGTTGGAGATGTCGACGACAAACATGGTTGGCCACGATCCCAATGTGCCCAAGAAAGCTTGTTCCAAACTCATGTGACGCGACAACAACATCACGGAAGCTGCTGGCCCGACGAGAAACGACGCGGTAACGACGCACACTTCTCGAAGAAGATCGCGTGGACTGGCACGCCGAATCCACCATTGGCAAAGCAAACCGACTGTTACGGCAGCCGCGCATGCCAGAAAGATCTCGGCTTTTGTCAAGAACGTCAGTCCGAGGCAAATGCCGGCTCCTATCAAAAGGGCGCGTCGTTCTCGCGCCATGTACCTCGCGAA
>CAUZVF010000027.1:0-15625 GCA_963582955.1 Planctomycetota bacterium | reverse complement strand
CACCGTTCTTGTCGGCTTGTTGCAAAACACGTTTGACAAAGTCCGTCCCGCGACCACCGTCAGGCCGATTGCCAGTGTTGGGCCGCTTCCGGTCGCTTTTCTTCCCATCGGTCCCATCGGGACGTTGGGGCCGGATCGCAATGTTGGGACGATCTCCCGGGCGTCCGCCACCGGGTGGGCTGCCGAACAGTTCGCGCGGGTCGAGTGAGCCGCTCTTGTCACTGTCGAGTTCATCGAACAGTTCGGCAGCGCGTGCCAGTTCCGCCCGCGTGATCTTGCCGTCCTGATTGAAATCCAGCTTGCGAAAAATCAGCGGGCCGCCAAATCCATTGCGGCCGCCACCAGGCTTGGGCCTGTCCGTTTGCTTTGACCGGTCGGGACGCCCGCCGCCACGTGCGGCCAGCTTCATAAATTCCGCTTTGGTCAGCGCATCCCTGGGGCCTTTCCCTGCACGTTTCAGCATCTGTTCGACGATTCCTTTTCCCTTCTCTGGTGCTTCAGACACTGAAAGGTTGCCGTCGCCGTTCGTGTCCAGCTTCGAGAAGTATTGTTCCGCCCGTTTGGCGGCATCGCCATCGCCGGATTGTTTCGGCCGCTTTTGATTTGGCCGCTTTTGATTCGGACCGAAGCGATCGCGAAGTTTCGCGAAATCTTCTTTTGTGAGTTCGTCCTTTCCCAATTGATCGAACAGTTTGCCGAGTCGCTGCCGCGCCTGCTCGGGCAATTCGTCTCGAGTCACTTTGCCATCCTTGTTGCGGTCGAGACGCTTGAAAAATTCTTCCGGATTACCCTGTGGCCGGCGGCCGCCGCGGTTACCACTCAATTCCCGTGTCGGCGGAATCGTTTCGTCATCGGGATCCAATGCTTTGACAAATTCACTCTTAGAAAGCGATTTGTTCTTGTCGGTGTCGCCGACGCGAAGCAGGCGTTCGAAGAATTTCTTCTGTTTTTCCGAAACCTCGTCCGCCGTGACTTTTCCATCTTTGTTCTTATCCAACTGAGTGAATAATTCATCCGGCTTCACATCGTCGTCGGCCAGAAGCAGATTGGGAATTGCGAAAACCACTGAAATCAGAACGGACAATGTCAATAAGTGACGCATATTTCGTTTCCCGTTAAATGACTGTGCCGGATTGTAAACGCCAACGAAAACCGGTGATGGAGCGGAAACCGGACTTTGCCGAACAAACACCTAACACCACCATGCGGCCAATGTATCGCGAGAATCGGACGAATCCCAAATTCGAGACCGTCGGATGTAGCCTGCTTGACTTGCGCGCTTTCGTTGAACAGCCGTTACTTGACGCTAAAACTGACAATTAACGCCCCACGCTCGTCGGGGATGGTGTACGTGCCGGACGGCTTCAAATACTTTTGAATCGTCTCAAACGGTGGCAGCTTCTGGAAATCGATGCCGGGTATCAGATCTTTCCCGCCACCGGGAATCAGATTGCTGTTTCCCGACCGCAGCATCTCGTAAAGCGCCTGGATTTGGGAATCCTGCTTCTGAAATCCTTGAATCGAGGTTTTCGCGGGAAAATGCTGGGCAATTCGCTGGAAGTCCCGGCTTTTTGCCAGACTCGAACGAGTGGCATCGTCCCGGATTGCGGCTTCCAGCGTTGTGACATCACTCGCAATCATAAAGTGTTCGCGTGCGACGGCGATCCCAACCGGGCTCGAGGCTCCCGGCCGCGGAATTTCATAAATCGTCTCACCCCGAAAGTCCCGCGACTTTCCCGAAAAACCTGGCGTATTCGTGAGTTTTTCAAGAGTGCCTTTCAGCTTGTCCGGATTCTGCAGTTCAAGCGCCATCAGGAACTTCTGTTCCAGAGGGTTCGCTGCATCGGCCGCGCCACGCAAAAAGTGCATCTTGCCCGACAATTGGTCGACGATATCGGTCTTGATGTTGATCATGGGGCCGCTGTTGGCCAAGTTGGCGATAAGTGTCGCGAATGTCGCTGGGCCTTGGAATGAATCCGTCAGTGTTTCGGTCGCGTTATAAGCGCCAATAACGTCCCAGTTGAACGAATACATCGCGGTGAACTGATCGGAAACCCATGCGGGCGGTGATTGCTCGGTCGCCGGAAACTGCAACACGTTCAAGACCCCAGATAGCGGCGGCGGAACATAAATCATCGTCTTTCCAACCGAGTCGAACTCTTCGGTCGCAATATCGACTGCACCGCCAATCGCCTTGACTTTCTCAAGGCCCAATGTGGGAAGAAAGCCAAGCACCATTTGGGCCTGGAAGTTTGGTTGTTTGGCGGAATTGATCGTGCCTTTCACCAGGCCAATGGGGTCGATGAACCATGTCGCGGCGGGAACCGAATTGGAATCGCTGCAGCGATCGATGATGTAGGTGTAGACCTCGTTGTCGGCAAACGTGCTGTTGTGCTTCCCGTCCCAGCGTACGAGCACGGATTCCAGGACATCGGCACTGCTGCCGATAACAGCGACCGAATCCTTCACGAAAAATGCAAACTCGGAATTGTTTTTTCTTCCGCCAGCGTTGTTGTCTTCCGCGTTCAACTTGTAAACATCGATCTGTGTGTCTTCGAACTCTTCCGTTCTTAATGTCCATCCGTTCTCGTCAAGGGCCTCGACGGCTTTGTCCAGCAGTTGGTCAACCTTTTCACGTCCGTCGCCAAAATCCAGAAACGCCACGATGCCAATGTTTTTTCCTTCCGGCTGCACAATCGCAAACGCAACTTCGCCGTTCGGAATGGCGAGCAGTTCATCGAGTGACAGTCCGAGATTGTCTTTCAAATCGGACGATGCTTCGTCGAGTTGCTTCTGCACGTCACTCCAAAAATCGGCCAATCCTTTGTCTTCCATCAATTTGCCGAACGACGATTGTTTCAACCGGGCCTTGAATTCCGTGACGCTTGGAATGGAAAAATACACCTTCACTTCCGGCGGAAGCAGACGGTCGGTCGGAACCGCGTCTGCGGCCAGAACCGGACGATGCAACCCGAACAGCGTGAGTATCAGAATCGAACAGACGAAAAACCGGCGATGACTAAGGACTCGCATAAAATTTCCAATTCTTATCTGGGAGAGAATGAACTCGTTCGTTTCGCGGATCTACGTTACCGCGTCGGCGGCGGAACCGTCATCTTGCGTCGCGGAGCTTGTAGATAGCGGTAACCGGAATTTGAGTTGTTCTTGTCAAAAGCAAACGCGTCGCGATTATCCAAGAAGTGCTTCAAGTAGGTCACCGGAATGGCGAACGCCAATCCTTCGGCGAATTGCAGCTTCATATTGGTAATGCCGACGACCTCGCCGCGTGCATTGAACAGCGGCCCGCCGCTGTTGCCCGGATTGATCTGCGCCGTCGTCTGAATGTAGACCAAACCCTGGAAATTGCGGTTGCGAGTGCTGACGATGCCTTGCGAAACCGAGCGTTCCAATCCCAGCGGGTTTCCAATGGCGAAAACCAAGTCTCCTTCGCGATAGTCATTACTGTCGGCCAGGTAGACGGACCGAAACTTGAAGTCCTTTTGTTTGGGAATCTGCAGCAACGCAAGATCAAAAAACGGATTCAAAGCAACAATCTTGACGTCATCGATGCGGCGGCGAGTGAATTCGCCACCCTTATTCTTTTGAAAGATCGTCACGGCAATTCGCGTCTCGCGTTCGATCACGTGATAATTCGTGACGCAATGGCCTCGGTCGTTAATAATGAAACCCGATCCCAGTCCCGCGGGCGTCTGCACCAGCACGACGCCGGCGCCGTATTCGAGCGTCAGGTCTTTCACACTGCGCTGTTTCAGTTTGGCGGTGCTGTAGATTTCAGTCTGTTTGACATCTTTGGGGCCGGCTTCTTTGGACTCGGATTTCTCGCGGGACGCGATTCTGGAGACAGGGATACGGACAACATCGACGCCGATGTCAACGAAAATGGCATCGGAAGTCTCTTTTAGGACCTCACCTTCGATCTTCTGGCCTCCCTTAAGTTCAATGACGTCCGCGCGAACGGTTTCGGCGAAAACAAATGCGGCGGCTGACGCTGTCAGCAGAAAGACGTATCGATAGTTCATCGTCATTATCCGTTTGTGACAATTGGTGCCGGCGGTTCACGTTTCACGAATCGTAAGAAAGTGATTTAGTCATTCTTGTAGATTGTATGACATTTAGTACATTGCTGAGAAACTGTATTCAGACCTTCATCAAACGCACCGAAAGCCGAACTCTTGATGGCCGTTGCCATTTTCAAGCTCGCTTCGTGCATGGGAAGTGCCAGCGCCACGAAATCCTTGTCGTCATCCGCGTAACCGTATCCTTCGGTTAAGATGACTTTTGCAATCGCGGCAATGATATAGGCTTCTTGTAACGCCGCTTCGGCTTCTGCCTTCATCGCGTTCTCATTGCCGACATTTGTATTTGTCCAACTCTCGGCCCGTTCCAATCTTTTCATGAGGAAGCCGAAATCCGCAACGTCACTGAACAGTTTCTTGTCTTCGGTTTTCTCCATTCCCGGCGGGACGGTGCCGTTCATGGCGTCGACGATATTTTCGAATGCCCCTTTGACGCGGTCGTATGATTTACGGCCTCGGATCACATCTTCTTCAACCATCTTGTTGGCGAGATCACGCACGTACTTGGCGTTGTCCTTCCAACTGACGGCATCGGGGTGCTCGATCGCGATTTCAGCCAGCATCGCCAGCGTCGCCGCGTCGGGAGGAATCTGGAAAATGTTCTGATTGAAATTACCGACTGATTGCGTGTATCGAGTGAACTTGTTGCGGATCTTCTTGATTTCCGCTTCGAGTATCTCTTTGGGAATGATCTCTTTCCAAAGAGTACCCGTGGAAGCCGTCTTGGGTTTCGTGTCCGTGTTTTCCGTTGGGGCCGTGCCGGATCCACCACCGCCAGTATTATTGCCGGTGGTCTTGTCAGACACGTTGCCTTCTGTTTGCACGATTGTTGAAGGATCGTCATAGAAGACATCGTACGGAATACCGTCAATTTCTTTCCGGCCAACCGATACCCGCGTATTCGACTTGGAGGGTTTCGATCGGTTCTTGGCTGACGATTTCTTTTTCTTGGCAGTCTTCTTGCCACCGTTCGAGGCGGTCTTGTTGTCATCTTCACTGCCACCACAACCAGCCATCGACGACGTGCCAATCGCCAATCCCAACACGAATGTCAGGCTGTAACTTACGGAAAAGAACCACTTGTTTGCGCGTGGCATCGAGATCCTCGGCTTGGCCGAATGTTACGTTGTGTACTCCTTGGAATTCTCGCCGAACGGGAGTCCCGGTGGCAGCGGTCATTATGTGAACGACGCGCGGTTGTTGCAATGTCCGTATCCGTTCGCCACGCCAATCAACAGCCCCGTTCACAAATCCAAAAAATTCGGAAAACTGCGGAAAAGGTACGCCGGTTGCCTTGCGGATGAAGCCCTTTCCCATTATTCGTAATCGTTAAAGCCAGCGCAACTCAACCCAACTTTGCTGGATTTACTAGGAGTTACCGACAACGGCGCAAAGTCAATGGTGTATACTTAAATCAGTGTATGCCGAGTGCTTTGCGATACGCCTCGGTATGATTTTTTCTCACGTGAGAACGGTAACACTTGAGTGTCCCGTAACACTGGCACTCAACATCTGAAGGAGCATGTGAAATGAAGAAGCTACTGGGAATGATTGTCGCAGGAATGGTCCTGGCATCGTCGTCCGCGGCGATGGCTGATGGCCCATCTCTGTTTGGAACAAGGGTGTTCTTTACACAAGACACACCGGCCCCTAAGGGAACAGCCCCCAAGGCCATGCCTGATCCGGTTTCAAGTGGAGCCGCGATGCAGACAATTCAGTTGTTCAATTGTGTGAAATACAAGGACCTCGACGAGATGGCTCCTTGTGCCGAAATCAAGATCATCAAGGTCTTGGATCCGTGCCCACGCCCGAAGTGCTGTGATCCGTGCAATTGCTGCCCACAGCCGCCGCGATGCGTGTACATCAAGATCTGCGTGCCGAAGCAGTGCTGCTGCACCCGCGGCCCAAGGATCAAGTGCAACAGAAGCGGAACGAGAACGCGATACGACTACGGCAAGTACGCCGTCGACGTCCGCGTTAAGAAGGGTTACATCGAAGTCGACTACCAAGACTAGCCGGCCCAAGCCGGTTTGTGCCTGCGTCAGCAGGTGCTGACGGAATAAGCCCAAATAACCGGGTTGCTGGAAACGGCAACCCGGTTTTTTTGTTGTGAGCACGGGCACTGGCTTCCTTTTTGTGAATGACAGGCATCGGGCTGATCCCGGTGCCTGTGTCTTTGAGAGATTCTCGGTTACAGAGGATTGGCGATTGCGTCGAAACATCGCTTCTGGCTAGGGTAGTATGTATATTTGTGAGACAACATGACTGACCGGGAATGAGGAAACGGCGGCCGATGGCAACAGCGAATCAAACCTCAACCGATGACACAATTAAGTTCATTCAAGATATTCGAGAGCGTGTGGCAACGGTTGTTGTCGGACAGGATGTTGTCGTCGAACGCTTGTTGATTGCACTGTTTACCGGAGGGCACCTGTTGTTGCAGGGCGTGCCCGGACTGGCGAAGACGCTGCTTGTGTCGCTGCTGTCGAAATCGATCGACCTTGATTTCGCGCGCATTCAATTCACGATCGATTTGCTGCCGTCCGATATTCTCGGTTCCGAGATTCTCGATCAGAAGACGAACGAATTCCGCACGCACAAGGGGCCGGTGTTTACCAACCTGCTGCTGGGTGACGAGATTAACCGGGCGGCTCCGAAAGTGCAGGGTGCTCTGCTTGAAGCCATGCAAGAGCGAAAGGTCACGATCGGCAACGAGACATTCAAGCTGCCGGCTCCGTTTCTTGTCATCGCGACTCAGAATCCCGTCGAACAGGCCGGAGTGTTTGAGCTGCCCGAAGCGCAGCTCGACCGCTTCATGCTGTGTCATCGGCTCGAGTATCCGACGATCGACGACGAAAAAGATATTCTCAAACGCAACGCCGCGTTGGGCATTCGTCGCGAAGGCCGCGGCGCGATTGCGATTACCGAGTTTGATGTCCTCGAGCATGAACCGGTTGGGTCGAGCGAGCAATTGGTCGCGGCGATGGAAACCGTGCATCAGATGCACGTCAGTGACACATTCATGGAACACGTCGTCGAGATCGTCCGGCGGACGCGTCGGCATCCGGCGATTGAACTGGGCTGCAGTCCGCGCGCGGGAATCGCGTTGATCAAAGCGTCCCGCGCGCGGGCGTTGATTCACGGCCGCGATTACGTCATTCCCGAAGATTTGTACGCTCTGGCCGCCGATGTCATCCTGCACCGTATCCGCTTGAACTACGAAGCACTCGCCGATGGGCTGGACGGTGCGGTCGTTCTGCAAGAATTGCTGACCGAGATTGGCGGACCCTCGAAATAGCATGGGTACGTCGTGTGCAATATTGAATTCCTCGTTTAACGGCAAGCCGCAGGCGTCTGCGTTTCGTAGTGGATCCAGTTACACACACGCAGTCGCCTGCGGCTCGCCGTTAAACGAATAGTGCAGAATCGGAATTAGTTTCCCGCAGTTTGTTACCACGGAACCAAACTCGTGGACGGATATCTGGAATCCATTGATACTCTCGATTCCCGGCAGTTCTTGATTGCCGTGAAGCGGCTGGCGGATAGCCTGAGTTACGGGACCGATAGCTCGCCGTTTTTGGGTTCGGGTGTCGAGTTTGTTCAATCGCGGCAATATCAGTGGGGAGATCCCGTTCGCACGATCGACTGGCGCGTCACCGCTCGAACGCGGAAACTCTACGTGAAGGAATTCGAGGCTCCGAAACGGATGCCGTGTTATTTGCTGATGGATACGTCGGCGTCAATGACCGTCAGCTCGACCAAACGCAGCAAGTATGCTGTCGCCGTTCATATTGCCGGCGGCCTGGCACTGGCATGCCTTGATCGGATCAGTCCCGTCGGCATCGTGGGCGTCGGTGAGAATGGATTGCGGCTCGACCCCAGCCTGTCGAAGCATCAGGTTATGGAGTGGCTGCATCTGTTGCGGCGATTCCGATACGACGAATCGACGTCGCTCGCACGGCAGATTACCGAGTTGAGTCCCAGTCTGCCCAGCCGGGCGCTGATCATCGTGCTCAGCGATCTGCACGATCCACGGGCATTGCCGTCATTGAAGCACATGGCCCAACTGCATGATTGCGCCGTCTTGCAACTGCAGGATCCCGCGGAAACCAACTTGCGCGGAGCGGGAATCATGCGGGCCCAAGAAGCGGAAACGGGGCGAGAGTTTGTGACCCACGGACGCCGTCAGTGGCTGGATCAGGACACGATCGACCAAGAGTTGAAACGCGGCGGCATCGATCATCTGGTGATTCGTACCGATCAGCCGTTCGCCCACAGACTCCGATATTTCTTTGAATCGCGTGCTCTTTTGGGCCGAGGCGCCAGGTAGTGATCTCTCGAATGTTACAAAGTTGGAACGCAAGACAAGCCGGCTTGTTGCTCGCAATAACGCTGGCGACGAGTATTGTGTCGGCCGACGATCAACGGGCATCGACTGTGGGCATGCCGGCCCGAATCGATCAAATCGTGCTGCCGGGCTCGGAACTTGAAGTCCTTCCGATTGAAGGTTCGCAAGCACCGGTTGTGATGCGGATCGTCGAGGCGTTTCCACACGGAGACAGTTATCGATACGACATCGTTTATGACGCACGCGAGCCGGGCAAGTTCGATCTCAAGACTTTGCTGAAACGCAAGGACGGATCGTCAACCGACGACGTGCCATCGATCATGGTCGAAGTGAGTCCGGTGCTGCCGCCGGGACAGGTGCAGCCGAATGAACTGACGGCGGTCTCGTCTCCGTTTCTCGGCGGGTATCGGTTGGCGTTGTGGGTCGGCGGAATCGTCTGGGTTCTGGGACTGTTGGCGATCGTGTTCGTTGGACGCAAACGAAAGGCCGCCGTGGGAACTGACAGCTCGAAACCGAGGTCACTCTCGGATCGCTTACGTCCGCTCGTCGAAGCCGGTATCGACGGAAAACTGGATCACGCTAAACAAGCCGAGCTGGAACGAATGTTGCTCGCGTATTGGCGTCGCAAACTGAAACTCAACGATTTGACCGCCGCTGACGCCATCGTCAAATTGCGTGAGCACGAAGACGCCGGTCCGTTGTTGCGGCAACTCGAAATCTGGCTGCACAGTCCACACAAACAAGAAGATGTCGACGTTGCGAAGTTATTGAGTCCTTATCAAAACCTACCCGCCGACGCATTGGAGACAACGTAAGTAGGTCCCGCGAGCCGAGCGGGACCTTGGAAATATTCGTTCGTTCAGGAACTCGCTCGGCTAGCGAGACCTACTCTTGCCGCGTAGCCGGACTCGCAAGAGTTCGGGAGGCCACAAACGATTTCCCGAAGTCTTGCGACTTCGGCTACTGAGACAATTCTCCGATAAGGTTGGCTGAATGAGTTTTACTTACCCGACCGTCCTGTATCTGCTGGTTATTCCCGCAATGTTGTTGGTGTGGGTCTGGCGCCGAGCTGGACGGCGCGTCGTGCTGCCGTTCGATCACGGAGTACAACCGTCGGGGGGACGGCTGCGGTTCTTCATCGGTCTCGCCGAATCGCTGCCGGCGATGTTGTTGGCCGTCGTGATTTTTCTTCTGGCTGTGCCGCAACAACTGAGCGAACCAAAGACCAAACGCTCGTTGACGAACATCGAGTTTTGCGTCGACATCTCGGGCAGCATGACGGCTCCGTTCGGCAGCGGAACTCGATACGACGCATCGATGGCCGCCATCAACGAGTTTCTTGATTTCCGCGAAGGTGACGCGTTCGGACTGACCTTTTTCGGCAATTCCGTTTTGCATTGGGTGCCGCTGACGTCGGATGTGTCAGCCATCCGCTGCTCGCCACCGTTCATGCGGCCGGAAGTTGCGCCACCATGGTTTGGCGGAACGGAAATCGGAAAGGCGTTACTCGCATGCCGCAAAATCCTGATCAACCGCGAGGAAGGCGACCGGATGATTATTCTGGTCTCCGATGGTTATAGCTTTGATCTGCGATCCGGAAACGATGTCGACATCGCCAAGAGGCTGAAACAGGATAACATCGCGGTGTATGCCATTCACATTTCCAACACGAACATCCCCGACTCGATCGTCAACATCACTCATCTGACGGGCGGCGAGGTTTTCAATCCGGGAGACACGGAGAGTCTGAAAGGCGTCTTCCAGCGAATCGACGAGATGCAGGAAACGAAACTTGAAAAGAGCAGTGCGGAAGTCATGGACAACTTCGTCCCCTTCAGCATTGCCGGATTGTCGGTACTCGGCCTGTTCGCAATGTGCTTGTTTGGATTGAGGTACACGCCATGGTAGCCGAAGCTGTCACTTGCATGGTTGTCGTGTTGGCGGTCGTAGCCGAGATGCTCCACGCGCGACGCTGCCGCCGCATCGCTCATCTGGCCTTCGGCCCGGCACAAAAGCCAATGCCGTGGGTCGGCGTCGCCACTTTCCTGCGAGTTGCCGCGGTCGCCGCTCTGTGCTGGGGCATGATTTCGCTGATGTACGAGACTCCGAAAGTGCACGAGGCCGAGATTCTTCCCGATGGAAAGTACCGGCACATCCTGATGGTGCTCGATGTTTCTCCTAGCATGCGGCTGCAAGACGCGGGGCCGACAAAAGAACTGAGCCGCATGAAGCGGGCGTCGGAAGTGCTGGATTCGTTTTTCAAGCGGGTTCCGATCGAACAATACCGCATCAGCGTGATCGCGGTTTATACGGGAGCTAAACCGGTCGTCATCGACACGACCGACATTGAAGTTGTCAGAAACGTGTTGGAAGACTTGCCGATGCACTATGCGTTTACGCCGGGAAAAACGGACATCTTTTCGGGTCTCGAAGAGGCCGCGCGGACCGCCAAACCGTGGGAGCCCAAAAGTACAACCGTCGTGCTGGTCAGTGACGGAGACACGGTTCCGGCGACAGGCATGCCGAAGATGCCGGCGTCTGTTTCGAATGTCCTGGTGATCGGTGTGGGAGACCCAGTCACCGGAAAGTTCATCGACGGCGGCCAATCGCGGCAAGACACATCGACGTTACGCCAGATCGCTCTGCGGTTACGCGGAACGTATCACAACGGCAACGAACATCACCTGAGCACCGATTTGCTAAAGCAATTGACTCAGACGACTTCGCGCAGCAAGTTCGAAGAATTGACGCGCCGCGAGTGGGCTCTGATCGCCTGCGCGTGCGGCGCTTTCCTACTTGCAGTTTTGCCGTTGCTGCTACATTATGGCGGCACCGGTTGGCGTCCCGGCGTTCCCGTAGCCGTCGGCCGGAAGATGGAAAACATCCGAGAAAAACGAGATGAGGTTTCAACGGAAGTCTCTCGGACGGTATAATCCGCGAACCAACCATTCCACGTTTGACAGCCAACCAAGGATAAGGAAATGAGAAAAATCCTGTTTCTCGTCTGGATTCTGTTGCCCGTTCCGGTTGTGGCCTACCACCTCGGTCCCGGTCAAGACAGAATGACGCTGGACGATGTGTCGATTTTGTTGAGTGTGGCTGACGCAAACGCCGCCAATCAGAAGTGGGCTGAAGCCGTCGACGGCTACAACGTGGCATTGACGCTGTTGCCCAAGGAAAAGGTTGCCGAAACCCGCCGCATCCGGCTCGAACGTGCCAAGGCGCAGATGTTCGTCAAGAAGCTGCCCGAGGCTCACAAGGATTTGACGAGCCTGGTCGACGAAATGCAGGACGACAAGAACGCCGATCCAAAAGTGTTGAGGTCGGCTCGCGAGGCATTGGCCAACTCGCAGTATTACATGACATGGCTGATGCGGTTGGAAGGTCAGCCCAAGGAAGAATGGCAGCCAGAGATTGAAGCCGCTCGCCAGACATTTCGTCTACTGGCGGAAACCGCCAAGAAAAAGGGCGATGCCAAGTCGGTCAAGAAAAACAAGGAAGACCTGGAATCGTCAATCCGTCTCGCTCGCATGAATCTCACTGACTTGCAGGGGTTGCCGCTACCCAACCAATGAAAAGGCTGCGAAAGCGGAAAAGGCCGCGGTCGCGGTCGAAGCAAGTCAAAAGGCAAAAAACCCGAAGACGCCCGAGGAGCCAGTTCCGGACCACCTCCGGACGGTCGTGGATCATAGATGTTGCCATTGGTGATCGCAGACATTAACTAAGTCGCCAGATGGCCGCGTTCAGCTTGCTTTCAACAGCATCCGAGAATTGCGGATTGGAGCACCGGTAAGGCCGGGGAGACTCCGCTCAGGCTTCGCCAGATTTGCAAAATTGCTTGTGTAAACCCTTCATCGCGACACGTTGTCGTAGTGAATTCCGTTGGGCGTCGCTTCATGGACCGTCGTGTCGAATTCGAGCCCACCTCTCAGCAGCCTGAACTGCCGTCGGATGCTGCTCGCATTCGTTGGCCACTCGTGATCTGCTGCTTCGCGATCACAGCGGTCCACCTTGTCCCGGCGGCAATCATTTTCGCCCAATGGCGGTTCGCTAACGGCCTCTCCGTACTGCCTTCACGACAGCCGCCAATACTTGAGTGCTTGGGGTTGTCAGCCTGCGGCATTGCGTTTCTCTTTATGGTGATGGGACTGCTGTATCGTCGTCATCGATACGCAGTTTGGGGCCTTCTTCTGTTTCTGTTCTCAGCTTTCAGTTTTGTGGCCTACGAACTTCTCTTTCGCGCAACGTAGCCTGCGACGCCCAACACGGTTCGGCCGCTGTTTTCGGCATTAATGCCGAAAACGCCTTCCTTCTTCATTCAACGCGGCCTTTTGTTGTATAAATCCTCTGGTTGACTAACGTGTTTCGATTCGTTGAGGGGCGGCGGCCCACCTCCCATCGGTAGGTCACATGAATTTAAAAACATCTGCTTCGAGGCCGCTTTCCAGGGGAGTTCGGTGACAACCTACTATTTCGCCGTCCCGCAATGGCGTACCGCCTGTCGACTTATTAAAGAAGCATGGCGCACTTCCGCTGTTTGAATTGCATGGAAACCGATGTCGCGCACCAAACTCAAGATCTGTGCCCTGGTGGGTGTGATCGTTGGATCGGTCTGGGCCTACTGGGGTTGGATTAGCTTCAACGACGACGATTGGCTTGGCGTGCTCCTCTATTGCTTCGGAACGGTATTGATGTTTTCGGTCTCATCGCAATTTTTTCGTCGCCTGAGATCCGATACCGAAAACGATTGATGCCGTCGTCCCGGAGATTGATCGATGCCATATCTTCCCAGTAAGTTTCCCTGACGGCACTGAAATTCGTATTCCGATTCGTCAACAAGCGATCCACGTGGTCGAGGATGATGGCTGGGTGATGGACGCCCAGAAAGAACATCACCGACGATTCAAGCACGCCACGAAAAGGCTGGAGCGCGTCACCGATAACCGTAGCGGCCTACGAGTGCTTCCAGTCGGTTTTCATAGGCTCGAAGACGCAACACTTGAATTAGACTGGGTCTAATTGGCCGGACGGTTCAGTCCGTGGCGGCGGCTTCGTGTGGATTTTGCTTTCCGTCGGCCCAAATTGGCGATGTGAGGGCGCAGATGCGTTACCATCTTCAATGGCCGTCGCAGATAGAGCAGGCATGGCAACAATACGAGATCGCCCACAAGTGCGGCGACCAACATTGTGGCCATCAGAATCCCAAAGCGAGCCGTCGGGCCGAAGCTGCTCAGCGTCAACGCCAGCATGCCAGCGCTGGCAATGATGGTCGCCTGAAAAATCGGCGGGCCGGTTTGTAGCAGCGCCTGACGCGCGGCCGATTGAGAGTTCGAATCGCGATTGAAATGTTCCTGATACCGAACCAAGAAATGGAAAGTTCCGTCGACGGCAATTCCCAACGCGATGCTGCCCGACATCATCATTCCGATATCGACGGGCACGCCGATCCAACCCATCGTTCCAAAGACGATGCAAATCGGAGTCAGGTTGGGGATCATCGCAATCAGCCCGGCCTTCCATGACCGCAACGAGACGATCATCACCAACGTGATAATGGCGAAGGCCAATGCAAAGCTCTCTCGAAATCCTTTGAAGATCTGCCGTTGTGCACATTCCAGCAAAGGGGCAATCCCCGTGTACGTAACCGGATGCCCGGCCGTCTTGGCTGTTAGTTCTTCAAGCACTTGTTGCTGCGAAGCAGCGGCTGCGGGGACGACCCGTGCGGAAATCCGCCAGTACCGTTGTCCCCCGGAAACAAAATCGTTTTCACGGTGTCGTTGTTCGGCGCGGCTCAGCAAGCTGGCCGTTTCGAAAGGATTTTCGGGCAAATTCCGCGGAAAAAAACTGGCCAAAGACATCGTGTGATTGATGGCCGGATGCGCTTGAATTGTTGCCTCTATGGCGCGGACGCGATCTAGTTTTTCGACGAAACTGATGTCGTCTTTGCCGAAGTCGACGACGGCTTCGATCGAGTCGGTACTTGTCAGGTCTGATTGAATTCGCCGGACGTCGGTCAGGACTTTTCCATCTTTGGGCAGGAAGTCCAAGGGATCGATCTTGGAATCAAGTTGTGCCCACCCGAAACCGGTCAAAACGAGCAGCATGCCGGTGACCGTGACGACTCGCCAACTTCGTTTCAGCAATCCTCCGGCGACATTTCCAAACCAGTCGGTCTTGATTTGCATCGAAAGGTCTTTGGGCGGCCACAGCGTCAACACGGCCGGCATCAATCCCAGGCCCGTCAGCAACGCAACCACGCATCCCACCGAAGCGGCGTATCCAAATTGGCTCACAGGCTCGAAATCACTGACAGTCAATGACACCAAACCGATTGTCGTTGTCAGAGTTGCCAGGCAACAGGGACGCCATGCTTTTGTCAGAGCGACTTGCAACGCGTCGTCTTGTTGATCGGAAGCGGCGTAGTAGTGCAGAAAATGCACGACGACCGCCAGCGTGAAGACCATGACCATGACCGGCAGCGCGCCGAGACCGTCAAACCGAGGATTGCCAGCGATAGCTTTATTTCTCGGAGTAGTCCGAGGATCAGAACGAAACAAATCGCGAGAGTGATCAGAAAGAACTGCCGGTTCTTTTCCTTGTTGCCGAGGCGATCAAGTTCCGCGACGACGACGGGCGCACCGGCCAGATGAAAACGTTCTTCGTCAATCTGGCAATATCGAAGTTGTTCGCGGACGGCAGTGACGGTTTCGATTCGATGTTCCAAACCGTTCGTCGACAACAGCGCGACTAATCCGATCAGGCTATTGTCTTTGGCAACTGCTAGCCCACTCAGGTGCTCGTCAATTTCGTCGCTGGGAACACCGAATTCGTCCATGACCGACCGCAAACGATTGGGTGACCAGCAGGTACGAATCCCTTCAAGAGCCTCGATTCTCGCGCAAACGGCCTCGGCCAATTCGTCGTCAATCTGATCGGAATCGAGCCCGATCAGGATGATCTCTTCGGCGCCAAACTTTGCTTTGAAGTCGTCGTAGTTGACGCGGACCGCGGATTCAGTTGGTAACCAGGTTTCGAGATCATTATTTGACGGAATTGATTCCGCCGTCACATAGAGAAATGGGAATGACAGCACGATCAACCAGAAGAGGTGACGGCTGTATCTTTTGTAGAAAGCCGAGATCATAAGCGCCGTTTCACAATGCGTCGTTCGTTATTGTCT
>CAUZVF010000026.1:0-15667 GCA_963582955.1 Planctomycetota bacterium | reverse complement strand
CCAAAGTGATCTCGTCGGCCCCTTTTTTCCACAGATGATGCGCCAACGATTTTCGGTCGGAATGATCCAAGTGCTTGCTGACGCGAATTCTCAAATTCGATGATTCGCCAATGTAGAGGTATCCGGTTGGATCGCGAAAGATATAGATCCCTGATTTCTGCGGAACGAGTTTTGAATCCTTGATGATTTTGTTCGCCGGCAGCGTCACAATTTTCTTGCCCCAATCCGCGATCTGGATAACCAGTTCGGGACGCAGCCGTCGCGCTTTACGCAATCCTAAAGCTGCCTTGCGCAACAGGTAAGCCGACACGTCGGGAGTGACCGCGTGGGCAACCTTGTCGAACTCTTTGCGGTGTTTCGGATCGCACAACACTCGGTCGGTCGTCAATTTGTACTTGTCGTACATGTGACGCGCGGCGATTTCGGCCGCGTGAAAGTACTCGTCGTGCCGGTCGCGCCGGCGTTTGGTCGACTTGATGTCACTCAGCTTTCCCGCTTTACGGAGGTTCATCAGAGTCCAATTACATTGGAACTCGTCGACATTGGAGATTTCCTGCCGACAGTGTGCCACGAACTTCGCATTCAGTTTGTCTTGCAGCACGACTTCATCGGAACTCCAGCCGTCGTGAGTCGCAATGAACGCGGCTTTGACAACGCGGACCAGTTCGCTGCGATTTGGTTTCGACTTGGTTTTCTTAGCCGATTGATCGTCAGCGGCGGTTGCCGTTACAAGCAGCAGCACCAGAATCAGCACAAGCGACGAACTGTGCAGCACGCGGTTGGCTCTGGAAGTAACCCGAAGCGTGAGTATTGAAGTTGCACATTTCGGAAGCCGCGGAGCGGCGGCAGGTAATAGCCCTGGGCGTGAGCCCAGGGAATTGCAGGGTTTAGTCCAACCAAGCCCCTCCGGGGCTTTGGGGAGCCTGGTCGGTGCAAGTCCCCGGACTCACGCCCGGGGCTACTAGCTGCCGTCCCTTCGGGACTTAACTGTGCAACTTCAAAAAGCGTGAGCGAGGGACTCAGTGTCTTTCCTCGCTTACGCTTCGGGTTATTATTGGATGCGCCATTTTCAATCGCGGGCAGCAGATGCTGAATTGCGTGATCAAAAACTTTCATATGCTTCAATCTTCGAGTGGTTTGCATCGAGGTAAAGTAATCCAAACTGCCCACGGATTTCCAGCAATCGCCGTGAATAAGATCGGAGGCGATGCGAAATCCGACACACTCGGGCGTGGCGCGCGTTGTTATGAGCGTTAACGGCGCACCCCGTGCCGCGTTCCCCGCCGGAAGTTGCCGGCCGCGCGTACCAGTGCATCGGAGCCTTTCGCGGCAACTTCCTCTGGGTCGCGGTTAAACGACGTGAACCAGTTGATCCCTGGTGTGGTCAATTCCGTAGAGACTCGGCTTTCTGATGGCAGGCGCTGACGGCTTGGTGGATTCTGGCAACTAATTCGTCTTCACGTCCGCGCTTCGTCAACTGATCGAGTTCTTCCATCGGGATTGGCTTGCCGAAGACAACTCTCACTTTGCCAGGCCGCAAGAACCAGCAACCGCGTGGAAATGCCTCGTAGGCACCCGCGATGCCGACCGGATAGACTGGGACTTTTGAACGACGGACGACTGCGATGAACCCCGGTTTGAACTCGTGGACCGATCCGTCTGGGGTGCGCGTCCCTTCCGGAAAGATTCCGACCAAGAATCCATGCTTCATCCGGCGGACGGCTTCCTTGATCGAACTTGAACTGGCCGCCTCGCGGCTGAGCGGCATGACGTAGGTGTTTTTCACGATCCATCCGACAATCGGGATCGGAAACAACGAATCACGAGCGAGATAGCTGACCGGACGGCGCAACGGCAAACCAACCAACAACGGATCGAGATAGCTCTGATGATTGACAATAAACAATGCACCACCAGTCTTGGGGATTTTCTCAAGTCCCGAAGCCCGATAGCGCAGCCAAAATGTGAAAACCAATCGCAACACGAACTGAAACGAGAACCAAACCCAGTTCCGCCGCGTTGGCGATGGTAATTCTGCTTGGGAAGAGACGGATGAACTCATGGTTTGCACAACCACCGGCTGAATGATTTTGACGATGAAACCGCTGATCGGCGTAGAGAAAGTCCCAAGAGCCGTCCAGAACAGACACGCCTTACACGCTTTTCTAGCAAAGCCTAGCAATCAGGATTGGATTGTGGCAATTCCATGCCCGCGGACATAATACGACTGAATGGATTCAGCGATTTCTCGTGACATACGGCGGCTATCAACGCCGACTTCGATATCCGGTATTTTGCCACGATGCCAGAGGACATGATTATGTTTCGAGATTTCCTATCGAGACGCTCAGTCGTTTTTTTGCTGATCTTTGCAGCCGGTATTCGGAATCACGTGGCGGTGTCTGATGAAACAAATCGTCCAACGGCAATGACGACAACCAGACGCGCGGAGATCGACAAGATGGCATTGCATCTCACCGGGCTGGATTCGACCGTCGGCGACAATCGTTCGAAGACCGTCAACAAACTGCTGGTACTACAAAAGATCTACGGCAATGGTGTCGGTTGGCTGGTCGGCCAAACACCAATGCCAACCGATGAAGAAGTAAAACGAGCCAGAATCTTACAAAACGAAGTGATCAGGAAATCACACGTCGTCGAGACACCAAAATCCGCTCAAAGAGTTTTTGATCGGCTGATTGGCAAGCTGCCGGATCGAATGAAACGCCACTCCGCACCGTTCACTTTGACAGTGCTCGATTCGGAAAAACCAGAAATGTTTGGGATCGGCGCGGGTATCATCTATGTCACCAATTCTTATTTGGCGACATTTTCGCGCGATGGAATCTTTTCAGAAGAGGCGTTGGCGTTCGTCCTGGCGCATGAGATCGGCCACGACTGTCGCGGGCATTGCCGAAGTGCGTGGAAGCTGATTTGGTTGCACGACGAGATGAAATCGAACGGACATAGTGCGGCTCAGATCGCAATGCTCGGCCGAATTGCCAATCGGGCGATCAAGCGAACCGATGGCGGAACAAGATTTCTCTATTCAACCCAACAAGTTCAGCAGGCTGATCTGTTTGCGATGCACTTGTGCCGCAACGCTGGTTTCGACACGAATCGTTGTTTGGACGCATTGCGATTTGGAGTCTCCGACAAGTTGGGAACTGGTCGAGATGAGACTGCCGACGGACCATCACAATCGATTCAGTCTCAGTTGTTCCGGCTTCGACAACTGTTGTGGGAAAGAAATGGTCACGTTGCCGCGAACGAATTTGGGCTGTTTGAATTTGAGCCTAAAGATGCGTCATTGGTAAAAGCAAACGCGCGGCCGCTCCGTCGCAACGAGTCGGCTGTGGTCTTCCTGCATGGGATGGCGTCGGAACTGTCCAGCCAGGATGCGGTGTTGCCGAGTTTGGCCGGCATCGAACGCAAATCGCCTGTGCGAGTGTTCGGATTTCAATACCCGAACCACCAAAGTTTGGCCCGGTCGGGAATCTTTCTGAAGCATGAAATCGAACGCGTCTTTCAAGATGCCGGCCGAGTCGATTTCGTCTGTCACAGCGCGGGAGGACTTGTGTTCCGTTACTACGCCGAAATCGAGTCCGGCAAATTCCGGAATGCCGTTTTTCTGGGGACTCCGCATGGCGGATCGGATCTGGCGAAGCTGCGTCCTTTGCTCGAAGCCAGACGGTTGCTGAAGAGTGTCAAGTTTGGCACTCCGTCAGCATTAGAAAAAGCCATTATCGATGCGTCAGGCCAAATCAGCTTCGACGTTCAGCCGGACAGCCTCTTCCTTCGATTTTTGAACCGCGACGCCCCACTTGAACTGCGAAAGCGGTACTGGGTCATTCGTGGAAAGGCGGTCAAGAAGCGATACGGCGTGTTGATGCTGATTGGTACGTCTTCACTCAAGAAATACCTGCGAGACAAGATTTCGGAGTCTGACGGATCGGAACTAACGAGAGACTGCGGAATCGCCTGGGTTGATCGGCTGAATGTCCCAATCGAGGTCCTCGCTGGTGACTTAGCCGTGTCGTTACAAAGCGCGAAGCTGTCCGGTGTTGCCGAAACCGTGACGCTGCCCATCAATCACATGGAACTGACCGACGATCCCAAGGCACTCGCCAAGGTCATTGAATTCCTGAGTGACTAAATGCAAAAAGCCCGGACGTGTTTACGTCTGGGCTTTTCGCGGCATGCCAAATCGGGATTATGTCTGTGCGACAACTCGTCGGCGCACGTCTGTTTCCAGAACACCGAATGCCTGCTCGTGCCGTTGCAGAGCCATCGACAATGCACTCAACATTCGCTTCGCGGTGTAATGATTCATGATAATCCGTTGAGAGACTTTGACGGTCACATTTCCAGGTGCGTACGGATTGGGATTCAACCCGAGATCGAGAATCAACTCTTCGGGAGTACTCGAAACGCGGCAGAAGTTGGCGTAACCCGCGAAGACGTTTTCATCGGTGACTGTCAAAACCTGTTGTTGTTGCCCGCCACCTTCCGCAGGCGCTTCTGTTTTTGCCTCGGGAGTAGATTCGGATGTGGACTCGGCGGCGGCGGTGTCTTCGTTTTTCTCGGCTTTTGCCACGGAACAATCTCCTTCAAAGTTGCGGGTCGCGAATCGCGTTAGCATTGACCAATGAATAACTGTTGTAAATCAGCCGGAACGCGCTAGCGCCCGGTTCACGTTTCAACCGTGGGCGAGTGCCCGGCGGCTGATGAATGCAACAGTTAATCATTGGCCGATGCTGACCAATTCAGATTCTGTCGTTGCACCGCGCCGAATACAGACACGGGAAGAGAAAGATTACTTTGCAGCGCCACCAGATTCAACGATGAAACGACCTCGACAGAAGATTATGAATCCAACAAGTTTCAATCTGGGCGAACTCAGAAAGTAATTCCGGCCACGAGCGATATTGTTTGACTGATGGCGGGGCCGTTTTTGTTGTCCGCCCGCAGCTACAAGAAGAGATGAATTTGCAACTCGAACCGGATATTTGAATACGGCTGCGGCAGAATTCAGTTGCTTTCGCTTTGATCGGGCGCGTCCTAAAATGCCATCCGCAACTTATTCAAGGAACACTGAATTCAAAGGTAGGCTATCGTGAATCGACCTCCACACGCGGGGGCTCCTCAGCCCGAACCAACAATCCGGTTGACCGAAGGCTGGCATTGCCTTCACATTTATTACCAAATTGATCAAAAGGAACTCGCGGACCTCGATGAATCCGAACGCGTGGAAGGACGCGAGCAATTGGCACAGGTGCTGGACCCACAACGAGACGGCGCGCCGGAACGAATTTTGACGTCCGTGGTCTCGGGCCATGACGCCGATTTAGGGCTGATGATTCTTGATCCCGATCCACTCGTGATCGATTCGGTTCATCAATCGGCTCGGAACACCAAATTGGGCCGGGCATTGATACCAAGCTATTCGTTCGTCTCAATCACTGAAATCTCGGAGTATGTGCCGACAGTCGAGCAGTACGCGAAAAAACTACAAGCGGACGGAACCGGTCCCGACGACCCCACATACGCCGCCAAAATCGCTGCGTACGAGCAACGGCTGCCGGTGATGAACAAACAGCGGCTGTATCCAGACATCCCACCATTTCCCGTGATGTCGTTCTATCCCATGAACAAAATCCGCCATCCACTCGCCAACTGGTACAACGAACCCTTCAGCAGCCGATCGGTCATGATGTCGCAACACGCCACCAGCGGCATGAAGTTTGCCGGACGAGTGTCTCAGTTGATCACCGCATCAACCGGCTTTGACGAATGGGAATGGGGAGTGACATTGTGGGGCCGCGCGCCGGAACACATCAAAGAAATCGTCTATACAATGCGGTTCGACGAAGCGTCAGCGCGGTACGCAGAGTTTGGCCCCTTCTGTATCAGCTACATCATGTCACCCGCCGAAGCGATTCGGCATCTGCAACTGTAGAGGATATTGCACTTGAGCAATCAGTTCTCGACGTCCGGATTCGAGAAATCGAATATTGCTCTGCTCAAGAACTGAACGCTGGTCGTTGAATGCGGATAGCTTTGGGAAATGAAAATGGCCGGAGCATTCTGCGCTCCGGCCAAGGCACTTGCGGGGTGGTTCATTAGTGGGCGTTACTGAAGCCGCGGTGAATTTTCCGCGGTAGTTGTTATCGTCGCAGCCGGTAATCCGAATTCGTTCGGTCGAAATCGACGTCCGCCAATTGCTCGGCCATGTTGATATCTTTAAACGCATAGAATTCGATCAATGTCGCTTCATCGATGTCCTCGCCGTCATCCGCGTTGACTTGGTCTGGCCAAGTGAAATTCTTGGTCACGACCGGCATCAACGTTTCCCGATCAATCAGTGTGATTGACTTTCGGTACAACTTCGAGAGCTGGGCGTTGTCGTATTCGATCGTGAAGCAATAACACGGACGCTCTTCGAATTGAAAGTCCTCGATCATGTGGCAACGGACGCCTTTTTCGAGCTTGATGTCGCTTTGGCGGCAAGCAACAGCCAGTTTGACGAGCTCCAACAGACCGGCTGTCGTGATCGGATACCGAGCCTCTTCCATTGCCAGTGAACCGTTGGGGTCAAGCTTGAGCGACGGCAAGAAGCGTCCCTTAATTCCACCCACATGCACAAGCATTTTGTTGTTGTGCTGCCCTTTAACGTATAACACTTCGCGCCCGACGTCTCCGCCTTCCAGCCACTTCAGGTAAACACTGAACGGTGAATGCCGCATTTTCAATAGCATGACTTGGCGTTCGGTCATCTCACCGTCGATGCGTTCTTGCTTCAGAAACGTCGCCGTGTAGTGGCTGACCTTTTGTAATTTCGCACTAGCCTTTTCGAGCAATAACAGATGCAACAACAAGGCAACGTGGCCCGTGTGATGGCCCGGCGGAATGGCCTGAGCTTTGGGTTGGTCGGCTGATGACGCTGCCACCGGCTGCTTGGCACCGGATTCGTGGTTGTCTGTTTTCGCTTCGTCCGGAATCTTCGGAACCGGCAGAGCTGGAGGTGGCGGCAAATCGATCGAAACAGATGCGAATTCGCTGGCTTCCCGTGAGACCCGAGTTTCACCAGCAGGTGTCTCGCGGAAATTGGCATACAAAATTGCGACGGCCGCAAACAAAATCAGGACAGCAACGGAATTGGGACCCTTGTAACTGGGCCGCGATTGCGTCGAGTGCGTCATGCCTCGGCCTCCTCGCGCGGAAACTTCTCTCTCTCGTCATTGAAGAGAGCAGTATTGAATTGTGAATTCATGAAAAGTGTGTTCGGAGAGAGGTGAGATTGAGAGACTCTCTCACCCAAAGTCTCTAAGACTTCGAGACTTCCGACTCATTAGAGATCGGCCTTACGGAACTGCCAGAGTGAACGATTCTCGCCGCCGCCGGACAATCGGACTGGTGGGAGGAATGTGGCTGGTCCCGAAAACCTCGAACCTTTCAGCAGTTTTGCAGGGCTTCCTGACGGAAAGAGTTACCACCGTTTTCGCAGCTTAACGCCCTTGAATGCCAACCGGCATAACTCGCAGCGGCGCGAAACTACCGTAAAGCATTGCTGGTAGCTGGCTTAGGGGCCTTGGCCTTGCTCTTCGAATCTCGCTTCGACTTCTTGAAGACCGGGACCAATTCGATGGTAACGTCCGTGCCCAATGGTGGAATCCGCTCGGTATAAGCTTCGTATGTTAAGCTTTCCGTACCTTCCTTACTGCTTTCCGACTTGACGTCGAGTGTCGCGGTGGGAAAATTCGCGACACAAATTAGCTCGCCACCCTCCGCCAGGTAGTAGCGTTTCCCGGTTTCCTGGTCGACTTGAAACATGCTTCCGGCAAATACCCAGGTGTCTTGCATTTGCCGTGACTGACTTTCCTTGTGAAACTTCTTGATCGCCTTGCGGTACGCTTTATCAGTAGTCAGTTCCAGCAGTTTGTCCCGCTGCTTGTCCGACATGGGTCCGTACCAAGTTAACTCTTTGTGACGCTTGTCGTACCGCAGGTCACTGTCGCGAGAAATTGTCAGACCCTTCGGAAGTTGCTTCATCTGGGCCACGTAGAATCGGTAAGTCGTGTGGCGGATCCAACGTTGTGCCGGTTCGCGATGCAACCGGCCGTCCTTGTCTCGCCACTGAATGAAAACATCAATTCGCTGCCCGGTCGCCGGTTTGAATTTGGGAGTAAACTGAACCGGTTTCCCATGTTCAGCACTAATCGCCAACAAACCCGTATGAATGACAAACGCCTTGGTATCGACAGCGAGGATTGATTCGTGTTCTTTTGTTTGAGCCAAACAGGCCAGCATTTCCAGCAAGCCTTCGCGCAGCACGACTTTGGCTTTCACAAGAACCCGTTTGCCTTTGATGTCCAGCAGAGCCGTCTTTTTCTTGTTTAATGGAATCAGCTCGACTTGGGCTGCGGTCGTCGACGCTGTCGTGGGAATGCTGTTTTTGGTGGATTGCTCTTTCTTGGGGACGGTGGATTGTTCTTTCTTCGGTGCCGTGGGTTGTTCTTTCTGGGTGGTGTCGTCTGCTTTGTATGTTGGGACGATGCCAATCAAGATCGACGTGAACAAAGCCGCGAGCAGCAATGCTTTTAGAGGAGACGCCATTTTCATGCTCCCGAAGACGAATGCGGCTTTTCACCTTGAGTGATCATCGATAACCAATCGATGACGTCATCAACAATTTTCGCACGTATGGGTTCGAACTCAAGGGTATGCCGTGCTTCTGAGTATTCGACCACAGTTTGCCCCGTTGGTGCAAGGCGATTCACGAAACGCCGAGTTCCTTCATTGTCAATAATCCGATCTTTGCCCGCGAGCATGCAGAGAACCGGACACGGAAATTGTGACCGGATGCCGGAAAGCAATCGATCGATTCCTCGATTGGCGAGGAGGAACGAGACCGTGACGTCATCGATTTTTAGCCGGTCATCACGAATAAACTGCTGCCATTTTGCCTCGCCGGTGAACAACGCCGGATCATTCAAAGGGATTGGAGCAAGCGGGTCACGGATTCCGAGCTTCTCGGCGATTTTCAATTTCAATCTTTGCAACACGGTCGCTTGCACCTTTGAACACAATCCGGGATACAACAGCGCCAGCCCATCGAACAATTCAGGGCGGCGTGCTACCGTGACTGCCGCCAGTTTGCCGCCCCAACTGACGGCCAGCAGAATCAGGGGGCTTGCCGGAGCAATCTGATTGCGCTGGTGCCGAATCTGTTGGGTGAACTGCACGACGTCGTTGATCAGACGATCTTCATGCGGTGCGTCGCCGCGGTGTTGTCCGTTCAGCCCCGATCCTCGACGATCGAGAAAATCCACCTGAAATCCCGCTTGGCTGATTCGCTCGCTGGAAAATTCGTACCACCCCGAATGGCTTTGAATTCCATGCAAGGCGACAACGTAACCCAACGGCTTTTCGGCAGCCGCCCGCCAATGCCGATAATTCGAAACATAGCCATCGGATGCCGTCAGTTGTCGGATGACAGGTTCGCTCACGGAATCGTCAATTCTATTCGGTCATCGATTCCAACACGCGAGCGAATGCGCCGTACGTACCTTGATCAAACAGCACAAACCGGACGATTGCCGGTTTCTTGTTGTCGATCAAGAAGTCGCGCGTCACGGACAACGACGTTGTGGCAGCCAGATCAATCGGATAGCCGAAAGCTCCCGTGCTAATCGCCGGAATCGCGATGCTTTGGCAATCATGTTCCACGGCAAGTTCCAGACACGTGCGATGTGCGGAATTCAATAGGTCACTTTCATGACTTTGCCCACCGCGCCAAACGGGACCAACAGCGTGAAAGACGAATCTTGCACTCAAGTTCCCGGCGGACGTGGCCACAGCGCTGCCGGTCGGGCATCCGTCGGGATAGCGGCGATTCGTTTCCTGCATCAGCATTGGGCCGGCCGCCTGATGAATGGCTCCGTCGACACCACCGCCTCCGGCAAGCTGAGAATTCGCGGCGTTAACGATGGCATCTACTTCCTGTTGTGTCAGGTCGCCTTGAGCCAACTCGATACGGCATTCACCGAATTGGACTTTCATGGGTGGCCTTCCAGCACGGTCGAATCGCGATTGTGACTGACCCAAATTACGGGCAGCTATCAGCACGGTTGTTGAACACGATGCTCCCCATGTTACCACCGGCGTCCATGCAGCTAAACGCTCCGTGGATATTTCCTGATCCCCGTAGAGTGCCGTTGGCCGTGTTAATCGCAAGGTCAGTGATGTTGTCGAACGATTGATTGCAAATTGACTCGCCCACCGGAATAATTATCGCGCGCGGTTGCGACTTAATTTGTTTTGTATTTTTTGTCGGCTTGTGAAATCTTGTGATCAAAGTCCTGCTAGTCATTCCGACTCTCGATCGATCCGGGGCCGAAAAGCAACTCACTTTGCTGGCCACCCGGCTGCCACGAGATGAGTTTCAAGTGCATGTCGTTGCATTGACACGTGGCGGACCCTTCGCCGACGTTTTGAACGAGCATGAAATTCCGCTGACCGTTCTCAACAAGCGTTGGAAGTTTGATCCGCGGACATTGTGGCAGTTGAAGAAACTGATCGGTGAATTCCAGCCTGATATTCTGCACACATGGCTGTTCGCCGCGAATTCGTATGGCCGGTTGATTGCCGGAAAAAAGCCAACTCCCAAAGTTCTGGTTTCCGAACGTTGCGTCGATACGTGGAAGAGCGGTTGGCAGAACTGGCTTGACCGGCGGCAGGTTTCGCGGACAACACGGCTGATTGGAAACTCGCAAAGCGTTGTCGATTTCTATAAGACTCTCGGATACTCATCGGACAACACAATCGTCATTCGAAACGGGATCGACGTCCGCGATCCCGAACCGATCGACCGCGAGAAAGTGCTCGCCGAATTCGGGATTTCTTCCGATGCACGCATCGTCGGGTTCGTCGGCCGGCTGGCGCGACAGAAACGCATCGATGATTTGATTTGGGCGACCGAGTTACTGCACCACAGTGAAAGCCGGAGTCACTGTCTGATTGTCGGCGACGGACCTCAGCGCGAAACGCTCGAACGTTTCGCCCATAATATCGGGCGCTCGAATGAAGTGACCTTCACCGGCCACCGCAACGATGCCGCGCGATTGATGCAAACGTTCGATGCGTTTTGGTTGGCCAGTGATTTCGAGGGCCAGTCGAACAGCTTGATGGAAGCCATGGCATTGGGCCTGCCCGTGGTTGCCAGCGACATTGCTCCGAATCGGGAACTCGTCACTGACGGAGAGTCCGGCGTGTTGGTAAAAGTCGGTGACCGCGTCGCCTACGCGCAGGCGGCCGGCAGTATCCTTGCCGATTCCCAACTGGCACAAAACCTCGGCGATGCCGCGCGCCGACGCATGCAAACCGACTTCCCGATCGAGATGATGGTCGACTCGCACGCCACCCTTTATCGAGAAGTTGTTTCATAAATGCCGCCCGACCCGCGATCGGCCCTTTCGAATGTCGCAGCAAAGTCGGTCTGGATCGAAGGAATTTGCTTGGTCCGAACCGCTACGGATGTCGATTCTTCTGTTAGAGTCTGCTTTCACATCAATTGATCTCGGAGCGTTCGAAATGTCGCGCATTGCTTGCATTCCGGTAATCGTATTCTCTTTGCTGGTATTTAGTTCCGTCAATCACGCTGCGGAAATTTATCGCGGAACCAATCGGTCAACCGCCCTTCAAACGGTTGGAGCGGCGACGAAGCCTGAACCAAATGTGCAACAAAATGAGCAAACTGAAGCCGAGAAGAAAGAATTAGAAGAACAGAAGAAACTGGAGAAAGAGAAAAAAGAAAGAGAAATGAGGATTCAGCTAGAAAAGACATGGGAAGATCGTCGCAGACGATTCGTATTCCCGTACCGGCAGCCCACGTTGAACCGTTTCAGCAATGGCCGAAGCACTATCGGCCAAGGAGTATTCAATCAAACACCAGTTCGGCAATACCACTTTCAACCAGTACCGACATACTCACGCTCACACAATCAGAGTCGTATCAATCAAACGTCGCCAATGCATCGTGGTTATTTCCGATCGCACCACAACCAAAGCCAGCACAACATCAGTGCCTACGGCCAACGCCGGTTCGTTGCATTTCCAATCCATCCGCTGTATCCCTATTGAGTGTCATTCATAAGGGATCGCTGTGCCTCACCCGATCTGGATCGTCCTGTTTGTCGGATTCTCGTTGTCGCATGTTTGTGCGAGATCCAATGCCGAAGACTCTCCGCCCGGCAACGAATCCAATCGCGATCAAACCTCTCAGCCGGAAGAATGGCCACAATGGCGAGGGCCGCGCGGTGACGGGAGCTGGAACGCGCCACGGCTTCCCGAACGATGGCCAGCAGACGGTTTACGAGTCGTTTGGCGAAAGTCGATCGGGGGCGGCTACGCAGGCGTGACGGTCAGTAACGGTCGTGCCTATGTCATGGATCGACAGACGGACCCCGATGAGGTCGAGCGTCTACTTTGTTTTGACGCGAAAAGCGGCAGACGATTGTGGGTCAAAGCAAATGCGGTCAAGTACGGTGATTTGGACTACGGCAACGGACCTCGGTCAGCTCCGACCGTTCTTGAAGGCTGCGTTTATTCGTTGGGTACATTGGGACAATTGAATTGCCGTGATGCAATGACCGGCAAGCTGATTTGGTCCGCACATCTCATCAAGGATTTTGAAGGCCGCATGCCGATGTGGGGCTATGCGGCTGCGCCCGCCGTGTTGGGTGATCTTCTTTTCGTGCAACCCGGTGCGAAGAACGGAAACGGCATCATTGCGATGGACCGTTTGACGGGTGAGGTCAAATGGCACTCCTTGAACGATGAAGCGGCCTATGCGCCGCCCATATTTTTCAGGGACAAGGGAAAAACGAAAATGGTTTGTTGGACCCCGTCGCACATCCGATGCCTCGATCCGTCAAACGGCAAATTGTTTTGGAGCATCCCGTACAAGGTGACGTACGGCGTTTCCATCACAACCCCGATCGTGCGCGATGGCATTGTGTTTGTCAGCGGCTACTGGGAAGGCGCACGGGCCATTCGCTTGACTGACAAGGCATCCGTCGGCGAACTGGTTTGGCAAGACAACAGATTCCTGCGCGGCGTCATGTCGCAACCTCTCTATCGAGACGGCCTTGCGTACTTGATCGACAAGCAATACGGCCTGACGTGTTTCGAATTAAGAACGGGAAAAAAGATCTGGGATGCCGCCCACAAAATGACGCCACGCGACCGCAATCCACAAGCGAGTCTCGTCTGGCTCAATGACGGCGACCGCGCCATCATCTTGAATTCCGATGGCGACTTGATACTTGCTCGACTGAATTCAGCGGGATACCACGAACAGTCGCGTACAAATATCATCGGCCACACATGGGCCCACCCGGCGTTTGCTGGAAACCGAGCCTATGCCCGAAGCGACACGGAACTGGTCTGCGTGGAAATGCCGATCTCCGATTGAACGAATTCGGCTTTTGATTCAAGTGGTTAGGAATGACACGTTTGATAGTTTAACGGCAAGCCGCAGGCGACGGTTTTTCCGCCACGCAGTCGCCTTTGGCTAGCCGTTAAGCGAGCCATTCTTTGCCGCGAGCGGTA
Organism: Planctomycetota bacterium; assembly: GCA_963582955.1. Taxonomy (GTDB): domain Bacteria; phylum Planctomycetota; class Planctomycetia; order Planctomycetales; family Planctomycetaceae; genus CAUZVF01. The sequence continues at coordinate 2,056 of CAUZVF010000026.1, read as the reverse complement.
TATGGTATCGCAAACCAGAATCTCGAAAGTTGTGGCGATCACGATTTGCGGCGAGCCGGATTCTCTTTTTCTCTTTGACGGCAACGCCCGTCCCGAGCTGCCTTGTTGTTTACAGCAAGGCAAGCTCGTCGTCCAAATCCGAGAAGATGACGTCGATCGAAGAACTTAGGCCGTCATCGGAAGATGAGCCGCCGCTATTGTTGGAATTACCGCTGCGCCGCGAATTCGACTGCGATTGGGCGGTTTCCACGACGGTCACCACGAATGATCGCGTCACGGAATCTTCCAGCCCGTCTGTCGCGATGACGCGGACGACGAATTGTCCCAGGAAGCCGTTTGCCGGAGTCAGCGTCAGCGTATTGCCTTGGATGGAAAATGACACATTCGCCGCTGCCGGCGGGCCAGCCAACAGCAGAGTCGGATCGGCATGATAACGGCTATCGAGCGTTCCAATCAGTGGGCTGCTGCCGATGCTTCCGCCCCAGCGATGCAATGAACCGTCAGACAGAATGAAGTACCACTGAGCCTGTCCGTCGGAAGTCGTGCCTTGGAGATACTTTTCTTGCGAACCACGATAGTCGAAGTAGAAATTCGCGGCTTGGACGGCGTCGGAGGCATAAAACCTGTTCTCGATGTGCAACTGGTTGGCGAGTTCAGCGACGGGGTCGCCCCCGATCTCGACCTTGTAAGTGACCGCGTCACCGTCGGCATCGGCGGACGACAGAGTCACATTCAGCGAACCCTCCGCAGTGGTGACTTGCTGATCCGCAATCGCGGCCAGTGTGGGGGCCGCATTGGTCATACTGACATCGAACGACCGCGTCGGTGACGTGGCGAGTCCATCGCTGGCCGTCACATGCACGGTAAAGTTGCCGAAGAAGCCGGTCGCTGGAGTCAACGTCAGCCGGTCGTTCGAAATCGATGCTGTCACATCAGTGCTCGCGGGAGCCGTGGCATTCCAAATCCGGTTGACGTCGGCGTGGAAAGTGCTGCTCAACGTCGTGACCCGTAGGCTGTCTTCGATACTGCCGCCCCAGCGATACAGCGATCCATCGGGACGGATGAAGTACCACGTCGACTGGCCATCGCCCTCATTGCCCAGGAAGTATTTTTCTCCATAACCGCGATAGTTGAAATAGTAATTCGCGTCCTGAATCGATCCATTGGCATAAAAGCCATTCGCTTGGTCCACCGCGTAGGCCCGTACGCCGACGGCCTCTTCAGACGACGTATTTCCGTTCGCCCAAATCAGACTGGGATCCGCGTGATAGTCACCACTGAGTGTCACCAGCAGCACGCTGTCGTCGAGGCTGCCGCCCCAGCGATACAGCGACCCATCGGGACGGATATAGTACCACGCCAACTGGCCATCGGGCTCGCTGCCCTGGAAGTACTTTTCTCCCAAACCGCGGTAATTGTAGTAGTAATTCACGTCCTGAATTGCTTGACTTGCTTGGAATCCGTGATCCAATTCGAACGCGCGAGCCAGCACCGTGACGACGTCTGATGCAACATCAACCGTATACGTCACGTTGTCGCCGTCGGCATCGTTGCTCGTAAGGTCGACTGTTAGCGAGGTTGCCGTATGCGACAACGTTCGATTGGAAATTGTGCCTAACGTGGGCGCTGTATTGGTCACGTTGACAATGAACGACTGCATTTCGGAAACCGACCCGTCATCCATCGTCACCTGGACGACGAATTGCCCGACATAATCGACTCCAGGAACAAGTGTCAGTGAAGCGTGGTTAATGTTCGACGTGACATCGACGGGCAACGGCGCGGCCGCCCAAATTCGTGTCGTGTCTGCGTGAAACCGTTCGTCCAGAGTCCCCAGTAATTCGCTGTTGCCGATGCTGCCGCCCCAGCGATGCAAGGCTCCGGTTGGCAGGATGAAATACCAGTATGTCTGGCCATCGCCAGAATTACCCTGGAAGTATTTCTCTTGAGAACCACGATAATCAAAGTAGTAATTCGCGGCCTGGACTACTTCGGAAGCGAAGAAACTATTCTGGGCATGTAGCTGAGCAGCAAGTTCAGCAGCCGGATCGCCCAG
>CAUZVF010000025.1:0-15832 GCA_963582955.1 Planctomycetota bacterium | reverse complement strand
CTGCTGCCCGAAGCACCGCTGGATCGTCCGAACACGAAGATCATTCTGACAATCCAGCGCGGCGGCAGCGAGGTCTTTCATGGTGAAACGAATCTCGACCAAATGGCCCGTGGCTTTGAGGACCTGATTGGTTGGCTCGGAAAAGAAAACACGTTCCCCAACGGAGCCTTTCTGCTCACTGGCACCGGAATCGTGCCACCGGACGAATTCACTTTGCAGAACGGTGATTCGGTCTCGATTGAAATTTCCGGAATCGGCACTCTGACAAATCCGGTTGTTAAGGATTGAGTCAAGAATGTGTTGTGGCCAGAATATCCGCTGACGAAGTGAATACGAATCCTCACCAACAACTCTTGGTTCAATCATCATGTTAACATCCGAAGCTGTTGATCTGCTGCGTGCGAGAATTGTCTCGGGCTTCTCGGTGCTGTTTCTTGAAACTTGGGAAGAAGAACGCTGGGAGTCGGAACTGGCGGAATTGGCTCTGGAGATTGAGAAAGGAATCGCGACATGGTCGGTCACCACGGGGATGCTGCCTCCGGCGCGTGCCGACGACGGCGACACGGCCAGTCCGCTGGCGATGCTGGAACAGATTGAAACATACAGTCGTGACACGCTTTTCCTCATCAAAGATTTTCAGCCGTACCTCAACGACCCGAAAGTTGTGCGGAAGCTTCGTGACCTGATCCCCAACCTGAAGGAAAACAACAAGTCGTTGCTCTTCATGGGTCCGAATCCGCAGATTCCCGTTTCATTGGTGAAGGATGCCATCGCCGTTGAACTCCCTTTGCCCGGAATACCGGAAATCCGCAAGGAACTGACAGCGGTATTGGATGAGCGAAACTCGCGAAACGGTTCAACGTTGAGTGTCACGGATGATCAAGAAGAGCGGATGATCAAGGCCGTGATGGGCCTGACAACGCGCGAGGCACACCGCGCTCTCGCCCGCGGCCTGCTGGATTGCAACGAGATCGGCAACGAGACGTTTAAGCTGCTGGTTTCCGAGAAAAAGAGCATGGTATCGGGATCGGACATGCTGGAATTCCAGGAATTGGCCGAGGGCAAAGGAGACATCGGCGGCCTGCAGGGGCTGAAAGATTGGACCGAACGCCGGTCTCAGGCATTCAGCGAAAAGGCTCGCAAACAGGGCATTCCCGCACCGAAAGGCGTGTTGCTGTTAGGTGTTCAGGGGTGTGGTAAGAGCCTGTCGTCGCGAGCGATCGCGATGATGCTCAGCTTTCCCTTAGTGCGGCTGGATGTCTCGACGCTGCTCAGTGCCGACAGCGGTGCATCCGAGAAGAACCTCCGTGACGTTTTGAACCTGATGGAAATGATCGCTCCGGCCGTGCTGTGGCTGGATGAAATCGAGAAGGGTTTCGCCGGCTCAACCGGTGACACGACCGATTCGGTCATGGTCCGGCTGGTCGGCCGGTTTCTGACGTGGATGCAAGAAAACACGGCGGGCGTGTTCGTGGTTGCAACGGCCAACTCGGTCACCGCTCTGCCGCCCGAAATGCTGCGTCGTGGACGTTTTGACGAACTGTTCTTTATCGACTTGCCGAACTACCACGAACGCATCGAGATTTTTGAAATTCATCTCAAAAAACGAAACTTCAATCCCGACGACTACGAGGTACGGACATTGTCGGAACAGACGGAAGGCTTCAGCGGCGCGGAAATCGAACAGATCGTCTTGACGGCCATGGTCGAAACATTCGGCAGCGAAGCTGGGATGACCCAAAAGGATCTCGACCGCGCCCGTGAGGAAACCGTACCGTTGTCGGTCACTATGGAAGAAAAGATCTTCGCTCTGCGGGAATGGTGCCGGCCGCGGTGCCGGCCGGCGACTCCGGACAGCCGCGTGATGCAGATGTTGGAACAAGAGCAACGCGAGAAAGGCGTTGAAGAAGGCAAGCCCTTTGACGAAACCGATAAAGAAGAAACTAGCGATGACGACGATTTGGACCTGTCCGCGATGGACGAATTGTATTCGGACGACGAGCGGTGGGTTACGTTGTTGCAAGAAGGCGACGTGATGGGCGCGGTGGCGGATTTTGTGCAGTCAAATGAGGATGCCACGATCCCCGAATTGCAAGAAGCGTTTGCTAAGCATATGGAAACATCGGGCGACCAAGGCATCGCTCTGCGAGCCGACCCGAACGTCGTTTTGTGGCTGGGTCTTGGTGGAGAACTGGCGTCCGCGATTTCAAAACTGATCGGCGGTCAGAAGCTGTTCCTCCACGAATCCGACGCTCATCGGTTCGGCCCGAAGATCGGCGAGATCAAGATTCCCATACTGGAATCGATGCCCGACGACAAGGCCCCGCGTCCGATGTGGTTGCCGGCGGTATTGAGCGACGCAGCTCCGGAGAAGCCGGACCAACGCTTCGCCCGCGTTGCCCGCATGAAGTTAAGCAAGTGAGCGAGCAAAGTTGACGGCCCGGAAATGTAACAGCCCGGCGGTGAAATCCAGCGGGAACGCTGTCGAAAGTTTGTCTCTGTCCAAATCGATTGGCGACGTTATCCCGCTGCGCGTTTGCGGGCCGCCCGAATCTCGTTCTCCATCTTTTGGAAGAATTCCTTCATTCCCTTATCGATGTATTTCATCGGATCCTTCCGGAAACGAAACTTTTTCCCGGACCCCAGAGTGGCACGCATACTCCAAAGGGGGATGATCTGGATTAGATTACCCTTCTGCACAAGATAAATCAGCTCCGCCTCGATTGAGATTTCGGCGGTTCCCGCCTCGGCGCCATCCAACGCTTCGACGGTAAAGAGCATGCGCGGGCCAAACTGGGCCATGATTCCAGCCGTTCCAATATCTAATTTACGGAGTGTGCGTTTGGCAAGACCTTCGATAGCCTCGCCAATCTTTTCCTGCGACTTTTTATCGACGGCGTCACCCTCCTTCGCCACGCCGATAAAGACGGAGTCAATTTGAGCGAGATACATCTTCGCGTATTCTTCCCCTTGTTTCTTTGAAGGCGTTTTTGTGCCACCTTTCGGTTCGGTAGCCCGGGAAAGAGCCACCAATGTCTCGCCCCGGGACTCGAACATTTGACGGACATCAGCCGCCGAAATGGCGAAGTTCAGGTTTTGCCCCCGAGTGCTGGTCAAGCTGTTAATGCCAATCACTTCGCCCTGCATGTTGACCAGTGGGCCACCGCTATTTCCTGACGAAATCGGTGCGGACGTTTGAATCCATTCTCCCGTGCCGTCGCGGCCAACCATCTTCTTCATGTCTTCCGACGTCCGAAGTGCACTCACAGTTCCGTCGGTGATCGTGAAATCAAGTCCGTGCGGACACCCAAAGGCCACAACCTGTTCTCCCTTCTCGGCCACAGAACTCGCTAACGGAAGCGCCCGATAACCCGGCGGCAATTTCACCTTGATGATCGCAATATCGCACTTCTGATTCATCTTGTAGTAACCTTCGGCGGCGTAACTCTTCTTGTCCGAGAATTCAACAATAACCTTGTGTGCCCCGGCAACGACATGGTGATTCGTCGCGATCACGCCGGATGATTCGATGATGAAACCGCTGCCATGCCATTCGAGCTTGCCCTCTTCGTTCACGGCGTTAACTCGAACGACGGATGGCTCTATGAGCGCCACCAATTCCTTTGTTGACATCGTTTTTGCAGCCGCACTGGTACTAGAATTGCTTGCCGAGTTGCCCGGTGAGTTGCCTCCGCCATTTGTTTGCGGATTGTTATTGTCTGACTGATTGTTGGGAACGGTGGAAATCGATGAACCCGCCGTCGAGTTTGACGTAACTTCTTGCGATTTTGCGCCGTTGGAATTCTGAGAATTGCCGCTCTTTGAGCTTCCCTGCGATTGCGAACGCTTGGAGGCGTCTGACGACTTGTCATCGTTGCTCGATGCAGTGCCGTTTTCACCGTTCGCGGCAATTTGTTGGCCGCCGGCTGGCAAATTATTTTCGCCGCTGCCACGAGCCATTGCATACACGAGAAATCCAATAACGGCGACCGCGGCGATGGAACCAGCGACGATCACGCCGACCGGAGCCGACAATCCCGATGACGATTCGCTTCTCGTTCGGCCGCCCGACGATGGCCGGCGGGACGGTGGCGACGCGCCACCTCGGGCGGGACGTTGTGGGCGGCTAGCTCGACCCGGTACCATGACACTCTCGCCGCATTCAGGACATCGGCCACGTTTGCCAGCATGCTGGTCTTGAACACTAAACTCGTAAAAACAACTGTCGCAAGTGACGTCGATTGCCATCTTGAGCCCCTTTCCTGATCTCGCCTAAGACCGAGAATTGCCAGATGCAGTGCTGGTCAAAAAAATATCCAAAAATCAGAACGGCAGTGAACCGATGGTAAACTGTCTTGGCATATTCTGCTACTACAACTTTCTATTTTCGTGAGATTGGTTCAGAATTGTTGAAACCGGAAACGAGTGTTTTGTCACAGCTAAGTTCGAACCAGAAGTCTTGTGACTTTTTGACACCCATCGGTTGACGGCTGACAGATCACAAGTGCATTTGCCCTCTTTGATGGAAATGGCCGAAAGAGATCCTCTTAACGGAGCAGTCAATGGCTTCACTACGACATCTGGCAATCCGGTGCATGGACATGGAAAAGTCCCGCACATTTTACGAAACCGCTTTCGATTGGAAGTTCATCGGCTACCGGCCGAGCGGACTCGGTCTCGACCTGAGCGACGGTGTGAACAACATTACGTTGCTGCAGCAGCCCGATGATTGCTCGCGGCCAGTCCTCGACGAAGGCAACGAGTACATTCATTTTGGAGTCATCGTCGATGACTTGAAAGAATGTTGGCAGCGATTGTCCGATTGGGGAGCTGAGTTCTCGAAAGACGACGTCAAGTCGCGAAACGAGATTGGTGACGATTGGACGCCGCGCCGGTCGTTCAAAGTGTTGGACCCCGATGGCAACGTCGTTGATGTTACGGAATACAAAGAAGAATGGCGTGGCGTGACACTATGAAATTGAAAGGCGCCCAGGAAAAAACTCATGGATCAACACACGATTGAAGAAACCACGAACGTGACAATTTCGGAAGCACAATCGACGGAAGAGCAATTCCTGCGGAAGATATTCGTCCGGTCGCAGATGACCGACTTTGTGAAAAATCCACTGATCATGTCGCGAGCCGACGGCGTCCATTATTGGGACGTCAACGGAAAGCAGTATCTTGATGCACTTTCCGGCATCTATGTGGTCAGCGTCGGACACAACAACCGCCGCGTGATCGAGTCGATCAAGCGACAAATGGACGTGCTCAGTTTTTCTCCAGTAATGCACGGAACCAATCCGCTGGCCGTGCAACTGGCCAACCGCATCGCCGAGTTGGCTCCTGCAGATTTGAACGCCGTCAAACTCTTGTCCGGCGGTTCGGAAGCCACCGAGGCCGCGATCAAAATGGCTCGCCAGTACTTCAAGCTGCAGGGTCAGGCGACGAAATACAAAATCGTCTCGCGGTATCAGTCTTGGCATGGCTCCACGATGGGTTCGCTGTCGGCCGGCGGTCTGGCGTCGCGCCGCGCCGTCAACGAACCGCTGGCTGGCGGATTCGTGCATGTGTTTCCGCCGACGTGTTACCGATGTCCGTTCGGCAAAGAATATCCATCTTGCGAATTGACATGTGCCAGTTTGATCGGTGACGTCATCGAAATGGAAGGTCCTGAAACCGTGGCGGCCGTGATGGTCGAACCGATCGGACACACCGGCGGCATCATCGATCCTCCCGAAGAATATCTGCCGATGCTGCGCGAAATCTGTGACAAATACGATGTGCTGTTGGTATTTGACGAGATCATCACGGGGGCGGGGCGAACGGGCAATTTTCTCGCGGCACAGACGTTCGACGTCATCCCCGATCTGGTCTGTCTGGGAAAAGGTCTCAGTGGCGGATACGCGCCGTTGTCAGCATTGGTTTGCCGTCAGCACGTTGCCGATGCGTTCTGGGGCGATCCGGCCAGCAATCCGGGATTCGTCGAGGGGCATACGTTTGAAGGCAATCCGATTTCCAGCGCGGCCGGTTTGGCAACCTTGGCTGAAATCGTCGAACGCGATCTTTGCGCGAACGCGCGTCAAGTCGGGGCTCATCTGAGAAAAGGCATCGAGCAGCTTGGCTCCAAGCATGGCATCATCGGCGACATCCGCGGCAAAGGGCTCTTTCTTGGGATGGAATTCGTGCGCAATCCCGACACGAAGGAGCAATTTGACTTTCCAATCGGCACCCAGATCGGTCAACGTGCTCTTGAAAACGGACTGCTGACGCGATTCGATCCCAACTGGCTGGCACTAGGACCGCCGTTGGTTTTGACCGAGAAACAGGCCGACGAGATCGTTTCGATCTTGGATCGGACGATCTCTGAAGTTCTTTCCGCGTTGTAAAAACGCTCGAAAACCGCCACGGGTCTTGTTTCGTTGGATAGCGCGCTTTTTCACCGCCAACTCGTGCGACCGAATCCGATGGGAAGTTATTGTGGAAATCTTGCAACCGCCAGTGCGATCGCTGGCCAAAAAAAGTGCAGCCGTTGCTGGCTCGAACACGGCGATCCTGCGTAGCGGACCAAGGACTTCGAGTTGAATCATCACCCGCGATTATCCAAGTTGCTCCAAGCACTGCGGCTTGACGTTGTCTATCATCGCGCGGCCGGTGATTTCGTCTTTTATCGTGATGAGAACGGCATCGAAACCGAAGTGCTTGATCTGGTCTGCGGTTACGGTTCGCTGTTACTAGGACATTCGCATCCCGCACTCGTCGCCGAGGCACAACAATTTCTGTCGAGCGGCCGGCCACTTCACGTGCAGGGTTCGATGCGTGAAGGCGCCTGTCAACTGGCAACCGAGTTGTCGCGTCGTGCCAACGGTGATTTCTGTGCGGTCTTCGGTAACTCGGGTGCCGAAGCCGTCGAAGCGGCGATGAAACACGCGATGCTGGAGACCGGCAACCACACCTTCGTGTGCCTCGAAAACGCGTTTCATGGAAAGACGCTGGGAGCCGTCCAGCTCGATGCAAACGAAACTTACCGCAAACCGTTCAAGCTGAATGGAATGAACGTTGCGCGCGTGCGAGTCAACGATATCGCGCACTTGGAGGCGACATTCGCCGGACTGACAGAAATCGCCGGCTTCATTTTCGAACCCATTCAAGGAGAAGGTGGCATTCGATTGCTGGAACCTGCCTTCCTGCAGCGGGCGGCCGAGTTGTGTGCGGAACACCACGTACCGTTGATCGCTGACGAATGTCAGACGGGGACGGGACGCACGGGCCGATTCCTGGCGTGTCAAAACCTGGGCGTCGATCCCGACTACATTCTGTTGGCCAAATCGCTCGGCGGAGGTGTCGCGAAGATTTCGGCGCTGTTAATCCGTCGTGACCGCTATGACGAATCGTTTGATTTGCTGCACACCAGCACGTTTGCGGAAGACGAGTTTTCGTGCGCCCTGGCGATGAAAACTCTGGAATTGATCGACGAGGCGACTCTTGCCACTTGTCGCTCGAAAGGTGATCGGCTACTTGGCCGGCTGCGGTCTATTGGACAAGAATTCCCCGACATCATCGCCGATGTCCGCGGAGCCGGGTTGATGATCGGCATTGAATTTCGCCGTCTGTCCGATTCCTCCAGCTTTGTGCTGCGATTTCTGTCGTCTCAGGACAACCTTGTCTTTGCGTTGATGGGATACTTGTTGAATCGGCATCAGATTCGCGCAACGGCAACGCTCAGCGATCCGTTTACGCTGCGGATTCAGCCGTCCGTACTGATCCGTGACGCTGACTTGGATCGGCTGATTTGTGCACTCGAAGATATCTGCACGCGTCTGCGAGACGGCGATGCCGTGGCTTTGACCGAGTTCCTCGCGGAACCAGTCGCCGATGCCGCTCAGCCAACAACGACTTGGCTGCAAACCGATTGGAAACTGTTCGCCAAGAATGAATCCCGGTTTCGTGAGCAACAACGCGACATTCCGCCAAAGCGCGTGGCGTGGTTGTTTCACGGAATCGATGTGTACGACTTCGTCGCCCAAGAACCGTCATTCGATAATCTTTCGAGCGAATCACTGAAAGACTATTTGGAACGATTCAGTACGTTTGCAAGTCCCGTGGTGATGAGTGGCGTCGATGTCCGCTCGCTCACGGACGAAAACGTTCGCTTATATCCCATCATGTTGCCAGTCACGTCTTCGTGGATGAAACGCAGGATTGAATCGCGACGGCGTGGACAATGCCAGCAACTGATCGAGCAAGCTGTCGAGGTTGCCCGGCACTTGGGTTGTGACGTCGTCTCGCTCGGCCAATACACGTCCATCGCGACTCGCAACGGCCGTGGTCTGAATGTAACCGACATGGGCCTGACGACCGGAAACAGTTTCGCAATCGCGTTGGCGATTCAAGCCATCGATCGCGCAATGCGTGAGCGTGGGATCAACCGGTCAGATTCCGTCCTCGCGATTGCCGGTGCGGCGGGAAACATTGGCAGCACATGCGCCGAATTCCTCGGACGAGAATTCCGCCGGACGATCTTGCTCGGTAGTAACAAGCGAAGTTCTGCCGCGCGGTTGAACAAGCTGTCGTCGAGAATTCCAAACTCCGAGATCTCGACCGAAATCACCGACATCCGCCATGCGCATGTGGTGCTGTCGGCGATGAGTACCGTCGAAACACCGTTGGAGCCAACTCACTTTGCCGAGAACACGATCGTGTGCGACGTTTCCGTGCCCAGCAGCATTCATCCTAAAACACCGGAATTGCGCCCCGATATCGAAATTCTCAAGGGTGGTATCGTGCGGCTTCCGTTCGGTGAGGATTTAGAGATTGACGGGTTTCCGCTCCCGAACGGATACACTTTTGGTTGCATGGCGGAAGGCATCCTGCTGGGATTCGAAGGAGTTCGAGATGCGACATTTGCCGGATCACTGACAGCCGATCAGATCTCTCGTATCGCAAACATCGCAATCCGGCACGGGTTCGAGTTGGCCGATCGTCAGACTTGCATGCTGGGCGCCGAACGACGAGAGGCTCATGTCAACACTCGTTAGTGAAAATCGGCAAAGGCTTGGAGGCAAAGCCGCCGTCTTGCGCGAATTGCAGTCGGCTGGGTTTCGTGTTCCTGAATTCGTTGTGTCGCCAACTGACTTCGATGAAGTTGTCAGCCGTCTCGGCACGCCATTGGCCGTCCGCTCGTCGGCGTCGGCCGAAGACGGGCGAGACACGTCGTTCGCCGGCCAGTTCAGCAGCTTTCTGAATCTGTCGTCGGCAAATGAAGTTGAAGCGGCTGTTCGCAAATGTCACGAATCGCTGCGAACACCAACGGTCATCGAATACTGCCGGCACAACGGGATTGCCGCGGAATCACTACGAATGCAAGTCATCGTGCAGCGCATGGTGCAGCCCGTCTTGGCAGGCGTGGCGTTCACGGTCAATCCGACAACCGGTGCCGAAGAAGTCGTCATCGAAGCCTGCGAGGGACTCGCTGACGACTTGTTGGCCGGCCGCAAGTCGGCTCTGCCAAACACCGATCCGCTATTGCGGAAATACGCGTCCGAGATTGCTGCGACGGCGCGCGAAATCCATCGGCACTTCGGAACACCTCAAGACATCGAATTCGCGATCGAAGACGAAGTGTTTTACATCCTGCAAGCGCGGCCGATCACTCGCATCGGATTTTTCGCCGAAGTCGGTGAATGGACCAACGCCGACTTTCGCGATGGCGGCGTGTCGAGCACTGTTTGCTCGCCGCTGATGTGGTCGCTGTATGACTTCATTTGGGAAACCACTCTGAAGAGCTGCCTGCGCGAAGTCAAATTGTTAACCGATGATTTTCAGGCTGCCCGGATGTTTTTTGGCCGGCCGTATTGGAATCTGGGAGCTGTCAAACAATGCGTGGCCAAGATTCCAGGTTTCGTTGAACGCGAATTCGATAACGATTTGAGCGTCCAGATCAATTACGAAGGCGACGGAAACTGCACACCGTTGACATTGCGGAGCTTGTTTCGAGTTTTGCCAATCGCGTTCGGAGTGCGCTCATTCCTCAAGAAACAAGCGGCGTCCGCGCGGACGCTGCTGGAAAGTGATTTCGACAAGATCGAGCGGCAGTACGAGCCGACCGCCGACGACGATGTTGATTCGTCATTCCTCCGACTGATCGAACGCGATTTCTTCGCAACGGAATCTACGTATTTTCGAACGATCTTCGCACTTTCGCTCGCGAAAATGGATTTCAAGATGTCTTTCCCGCAGGCTGATTACTCATCATTGGTTGCCGCGCTACCGCCACTCCGTCACGCGGCACCCGTCCGAAAGATGCGAGAGATGGCCGAGCGCGGCGATTCTGACGTCACACAATTACTCCGCGAATTCCGACACCAGTACCGTTTGGGGCTCGACATCATTCAGCCGCGCTGGGACGAGGATCGGGAATTCGTCGAACAACTGCTCAACAATTTATCGGGCCAAGAAGCCGCCGATCCGCGACCGGCATACGAACAAGCACGAGCGGAGGCCGTCGCACGGGTACCGATTTGGAAACGCCGTTCATTTAACCGCAAACTCGATCGCTTGCGACATTTCGTTTGGCTCCGTGAGGAATTACGTGACCTGTCGAGCCGGATGTATTACTTGATTCGCCGCCATGTGTTGGAAATCGCCGAGCGGCGTGGCATTGGCGACGACATCTTCTTCATGACGTTCCGCGAGATTTTTGAAGACGATCGCTCCGCGGTGAAACCCAATCGCGAAATCTACGAAAGCTATCGCAACTTCCAGGCTCCGAACGAAATTGGCGGCCGCTTTCAATTCAAACCAGTCGTTTGTACGGGCGCGCTGCAAGGAATCGGAGCCAGTCCGGGAACAATTCGCGGCACTGCCCGCGTCGCCGGTACCGTGGAAGACGCCACGCAAATCCCCGCCGGCGCAATACTTGTCTGTCCGTTTACCGATCCCGGTTGGACGCCGGTCCTTAATCGCGTTGCCGGAGTCATCACGGAAACCGGCGGCCTTCTTTCTCACACAGCCGTCATTTGCCGTGAGTTTGGTGTCCCAGCCGTTCTTGGGGTTCCGTCGGCATGCCAGCGAATCGTCGATGGTAGCTCGATCACAATTGATGGAAGCGCGGGAACCGTCGAGATTCTTTAGTTCCCACATGAAATCTTGGGCCGCAAGAGCGTGGTTTGACGCAAGTTTGGCGAATCAATACGATAAGCGGTTCCAAATTCGGCACTCACGGCGGATCGTGAGTGAATTTGCGGCCCGGCACTGCCGGGATGCCTCTTGGAATTTCACCCACTTTCGCACGGAGCTAGTGGATTCTTCGGGGTGTCAGTTTCATTCTTCTTGAAAACGTGCGGCCAAGAACGCTTGCTGCGTCGCAAGTGTGCCCAGTATTACCCTCCCGAATGGTTCGGGAACAGGAGATCACAATCGTGGCAGAAATTGTCGTCAAGGAAATCCTCGAGTCGGGAGTGCATTTCGGTCATCGGACCAGTAAATGGAATCCCAAAATGCGGCCCTACATTTATGGCCGTCGCAATCTGATCCACATCATTGATATCAAGGAAACCGTTCGCGGATTGCTGCGGGCTCAGCGGTATCTGAAACGCGTGTCGGGACAAGGCAGCCTGATTCTGTTTGTCGGCACGAAACGACAGGCGGCCGGACCGATCACCGAAGCGGCTGCGGCAACGGAAATGCCCTGGTGTACAGAGAGATGGCTGGGCGGGACACTCACGAACTTCCGCACGGTCCGCAGCCGATTGCGCCGGTTGGAAGAATTGGAAGAGCTGAACGAGAGCGGAGATCTGGCAACTTATTCCAAAAAGCAGCAAGCCCGCGTTACTCGTGAGTTTCGAAAGATCAACCGAAACTTGGGAGGGATTCGCGAGATGAACCGGCTGCCGGAAGCGGTCATCGTGATCGATCCGAACAAGGAAAAAAACTGCATCAACGAATGCCGGCTGTTGGGAATCAAAACGGTCGCACTGATCGACACCGATTCCGATCCCGATGACGTCGACCTGCCGATCCCTGGCAACGACGACAGTATCCGTTCAATCCGTCTGGTCTTGAACTATCTGTCGGAAGCGATCCTGGAAGGGAAGGCTAAACTGCCAGAGCCGAAAAAAGTCGTCGACGATCAGGATGGCGACGAACCAAAGGCTGTTCCGAGTATTTAATCGTTTCGATATATGGCGGGGCCATGTTGTCTTGTCCGTGCGGGCCGTGAGAAGAACACGAATTGGCAACTTGAACCGGACATTTCAAAATGGCTGTGCCATACTCCGTTGCCGCTGGCCAGCATCGGCCGCGGCGACGGATTGTTTTCTTGCTCGAACAACGTTCGCGCTTTGCGGAAGCCGGCCGAACTGCCGCATGTTCAGGCGTGTCAATGGAATTGACGCACCGGCATACGATTCGCCGGATCGCAACCATCGCATTTCCGCACAGCATTCGCACTAGAGAAGGAGAAAGTAACATGGCCGAAATCACCGCTGCCGCCGTCAAGGCTCTTCGCGAGCTGACCGATCTTCCGATGATGGATTGCAAAAAAGCATTGGTTCAAACCGATGGTGACCAGGAAAAGGCGATCGAAATTTTGAAGGACGGATCGAAGAAGATCCAACTGAAGCGTGCCGACAACGCCACGGGCGAGGGCCGCATTACAATCATCGTGAAGGACGACGGCAGCGCCGCGGCAATGGTTGAAATTCAGTGCGAATCGGCGCCGGTCGCGGCTAATGACGAGTTTCAGTCGCTGGGCAATCAGTGCGCTCGTCAGATGCTCGATGGCACGGGAGCCTCAAACCCAGAAGAACTGCTTTCTCAACCGGCGCCCGATGTCGAAGGCAAGACGCTGAATGAAGTTTACGAGGGACTGGTCAACAAAATCCGCGAGAAAATCGTGGTGGTCAAGGTCACACGTGTTGACGGGCCCGTCGCCGGTTACGTCCATCATGACGGCAAAACGGGGACGTTGTTTCAGGCGAAGGGTGAGGATGCCACATCGCCCGTCCTACGAGACGTCGCCATGCACATCGCCGCCTTGCGTCCCAGCGTGACGACGACGGACGAACTGGATCAGGCAGCCGTCCAAACCGAACGCGACCGTCTGTCGGAAGAAGCCCGGGCAACCGGAAAACCGGATAACATCATCGACAAGATCGTCGACGGCCGGATGAAGAACTTCTACGTCGAACAAGGCGTCTTGGTGCAACAAGCCTTCGCCAAGGACGATTCCAAGACGGTCAGCCAGGCATTGGCCGAGCACGGATTGGAAGCGGCCGGATTCACGTGTTGGGTTCTCGGAACGTAGAGGTTTTTCATTGGTAGGATGGGAACTCCTGCCCGTCATCATTGATCTGACGGGCAGGAGTCCCCGTCCTACCGTCGAAAGGAACTTTACCATGACGGAAGCAACCGCGCCGAGATCTGTGTACAAACGTGTGATTCTCAAAATCAGTGGCGAGAGTTTCTGCCGCAGTGGGGAATCCGGCATCAGCATGACGGAGGTTGCCGAGTTCTCGAAACAGATCAAACGCGTTGTCGAAACGGGAGTCCAATTGGCGATTGTTTGCGGCGGCGGCAACATTCTACGCGGCAAACAGTTCGCGGCCGTGAGCGCGGCGATCGCGCCGTCGACGGCCCACTACATGGGAATGCTGGCCACCGTCATCAACGGACTGGCTCTGCAAGACGCGCTGGAAAACGCCGGCGTGCCAACGCGGCTGCAAAGTGCGATCCGCATGGAAGGCGTTGCCGAACCGTTTATCCGCCGGCGGTGCGTGCGACATCTGGAAAAAGGCCGGGTTGTGATTCTGGCCGCGGGAACCGGCAGCCCGTTCGTCACGACCGACACCGCCGCGGCCCTGCGGGCTCGTGAGATTGAAGCCGATGTCGTGCTGAAAGCCACCAAAGTCGACGGAGTTTACGCGGAAGATCCCGAAAAAAATCCTCACGCGGTCCGGTATTCGGTGATCTCGTTCAACGATGTCCTGCGACAAAACCTGCAGGTCATGGACGCTCAGGCCGTACACCATTGCATGGAACACGGTATCGGCATCGTTGTTTTCAACTTCAAGAAATCCGGTAACATCGAACGCGTCATCGCCGGCGAACGCATTGGAACACGCGTCGTGGCAGCCTCGGAAATCGCAACACAGGACGCGGAGTAGCAAAACGAGAAACTGTGCAACCGTTGTTCCTTTGTTTAACGGCAAGCCGCAGGCGACCGCGTTGCGCGGAACGAAGACCGGCAACGAAACGCAGTCGCCTGCGGCTTGCCGTTAAACGAAACGGAAATCGCTGTACCACGATCAGAGCCAAAATACAGCCTCGCAAAGTGTGCCGGTAAGCACTCGTATCGAACTTTGCTTTCAGCCAGCCAAAGAACAGTTTCCCGTCGCTGCGCGACACGCCTTGCCTGAACGGCAAGACGTGGTACCCACCAGAATAGATTTTCGGGAATCAATTCTTCCTCAGTTTCTTAGCGAAGGAAACACGCTCAATTCGCACGGGTACGCTGTCCGATCAACGCGTCGAGTTCCTGTTTTAGCCGCGGTAGGATTTCGTCGTACGGGTAAGCTCCCAGTGATTCTTCGCCGCGTTTCAAATTGACGAAGTTCGGAGCACACCACAGGCCGAGATCGGCGTCGTCGGTTTCTCCAGGACCGTTCACTCGGCAACCCATGACGGCGATCGTGATGGCGTGTTCCTGGGCGTATGCCGTCATCGCTTTGACGTCGGCCGCCAATTCGACGAACGCTTCGTTTTCGACGCGCGAGCAACTGGGGCAACTAATGATGTTCAGCGTGTTCAAACCAAAATCGACGACCGAGCGGACTCGGCCATCGGCGATGTCGGTCAGAATCTGACGGCCGGCTTCGATTTCTTCGTGCTTGCGGTCGTTAGGGACGGTCAACGACACTCGTATCGTGTCACCGATTCCCTGGCTGATCAGTTGCTCGAAAGCAATCCGTGTCTTGATAATTCCGTCGGGCGGCATGCCGGCTTCGGTGACTCCCAAATGCAACGGTACGTCGGGACGTTTCTCGGCAAAGCGTTTGTTGACATCGATCACCTTTTGGGGATTCGAATCTTTCAACGAAACGCAATAGCGCGTGAATCCCAATGAATCGAGGAACGCACAATGGTCAAGTGCGCTTTCCAACATGGGCGAGATGGAATCGTCGTCGGCGTATTTGTCGGATTTCGCCGGATCGACGGATCCGCAATTCACGCCAACTCGAACCGCACAATCATGCTCTTGAGCGACACGGGCGATGAATTCGACTTTGTCCTGCCACGGTTTTTCGCGTTCGTGGTGATAGAGGTGACCGGGGTTGTAGCGAATCTTGTCGACGTAGGGAGCCACCTGTTCGGCCAATCGGTAATTTTCTTGCAAGTCAACCGACAGGTTAGCTGTCGTCTGATTACGGATTTCCGCCAGTGCTTCGGCATCCTTGCGGCTGTCAACGGCAACTCGTAACAGATCGGCTCCGGCATCGGAAACCGCGTTGATTTGGCCAACGGTCGCATCAATGTCTTGCGTCCGAGTTGCCGTCATGCTTTGAACGGCGATAGGATTCCCATCACCGATGGCCACCGTCCCAATTTTGACGTGTCTGGTTGGATTTCGCGGCAATTCCACGGATCGAAGCTCCTGGCCAATTGAACTGACTGACACCTTCCACGAATTCTAGGCGATCACACGTGAGTTCAGACTTTGGTGCGACAGCCAGAGCATAGTCAACCGGGGACGATCAGGACAGATAAGACGTTTCGGCGATCCGGCGACGTCATTCACTCGGGATTGACACAAGACGGCATCAAAAGTAAAAGC